>DASVRB010000030.1:0-1877 GCA_036388835.1 Thermoanaerobaculia bacterium
GAGGAGTTCATCGGACCCGATCTGCGCGAGCTGCGGAACTTCGTCAGCGGCTATTTGCGCCGCGACTTTCAGGCCTTTCGCGATTCGTTCGAGCGGCTGCGCAGCACGGCGGTCGAGCTGCTGCAGAAAGAGCGCGCGTTCCGCGCGGCCGTGCCGCTGTTCGGCGTCAATCCCGATCAAGGCGTCACGCTCGCGCTGCTGCTCGATCCCCGCTTCGAGACCTACCTCTTCGAACATCCGGCCGCGCAGAACGCGCTCAACCGCGAGGACCGCGAGCAGTTGCATCTGATCTCACGGCGCGTGCGCGAGTTCTCGGTGCTGAATCAGTTGCGCCGCGGCATCACCGTCATGGCCACGCAGGCCGACGGGCAGATCGTGTCGGCCGACCGCGCGCGCGGCATCACCTATTCGCGCTCGACGCGGCCGCTCGATTTCGGACGCGCGGGCGTGGTCGATCCGATGGTGCACCGCTTCGGCCTGATCTACGACATCTCGGCGTTCTCCGAAACGCTCGGCAACATCCGCCGCGGCGGCGGCAAGGAGGAGATGCGCTCGTACCGGCAGATGCTGCTGTTCCAGCGCAAGCTCGATTCGATCGCCGAGCGGCACTTCCTGCAATTCGAGAAGTTCCTCGGCGACGGCGCGTTCTACACCACCCGCCGCGCGCTGCGCCTCGTGCGCGCCGCGGTCGAGATCCAGCGCTTCTACTCCGACATGAAGCGCAAAGGCTTCGCCTTCAACAAAGGGCTGCGCGTCGCGCTGAACTACGGCTACTACCGCCTGCTGCCGATGCGCGTGTCGCTCGAGTCGAACGAGAAAATCACCGAGTTCTACGGCCCCGGCATCGTCGAGCTCTCGCGCCTCACCACCGGCAAAGCGAACAAAGAGATCGAAGAAATCGCGGCGTTTCTGATCTCGAAGGGCTACGACTCCGCGAAAGTGCAGCAGTTCTTCGCGCCGCTCGCCACCGGCGTCGACGTGATCGACAAGAAAGAGCAGGAGCGCGAGTTCTACGCGTATCTCGATGCGAACAATCACCTCGTCAACGAAGGGATCGTCGCGTCGATGGAGCTGCTGCAGGAGCTGTCGAACGAGCTCGCACACGAAGCGCAGCAACTGTTTCGCATCAAGGCCGAGTGGGGCACGTACGTCGGCTTCGCGCCGGCCGTGCCGGGTGTCGATTACGTCGGCGTCCGCCTGATCGGCAACGTCTCGCTCAAAGGTCTCGACAACATCGACGTCGCGGAGCTCGTGCCGTTCGCGGCGAGCGAGGTCGAAGAAGTGCAGCCGATCGAATCGGCCGAGTCGTTCGTGATGGTGCTGCGCCAGCACTTCAATCAACGACGCGAGGCCTCCTCCGGCGCCTGGCTCGCCGCCTCCGCGCTCGACACGACCACCACCGAACGGCTGGTCGCGTCCGAGATCGTGATCTGCGTGAAGAACGATCCGTACGACCTCGACGGCGAAGTGCTGATCGGCGAATGGGACCCGCGCTCGGACGACGTACACCGCCCGCTGCGCCTCCCCCGCGGCGACTTTCAGCGCCTCTTCGCGCTCAAAGGCGAGCTCACCGAGGAAATCCTCATGCGCAAAAAAGACAGCGTGCGCGAGATGTACGAGCGCCTGTCGCTCAAAACCCTCGCCCCCGCCCTCGCCCTCAGCCCCTACCGCGACGACGGCGCCTACGACGCGTACCTCCTCGGCGACATCGTCGAGAAGTTGTAGGTCGCGCGGTTCCTCGCGACGACCGAACCGACGCGTCCGTTCCCGTGGAGCGGCGGGCTCTTAGCCCGCCGATTTCGTCGCGACGACCGAAGCAACAGGCACGTTCCTGTGGAGCGGCGGGCTTCAGCCGGGCTTCAGCCCGCCGAATATCA
>DASVRB010000031.1:0-12842 GCA_036388835.1 Thermoanaerobaculia bacterium
AACCATGTGATCCGCACCTTCCCAAGGTGTCATCCCGAGCGTGAGTCGAGGGACCTGGGTGGGTGGGGCACGACGCACATGCCTCGCGCGCCCAGGTCCCTCGCTACGCTCGGGTTGACAGGGGGGGTGAGCGCTCGCATAGGGAGGATGGGCGCGCACCCGCCCAGGTCCCTCGCTACGCTCGGGATGACAGGGAGGGGCGCACCCCCCCGATCCCTCCCTTTGCTCGGGATGACGATGGGACGCGGCGGTGCCGCGTCCCATCGTCACATTCTTTCCGGGACGGGGATGCCGAGGAGGGACATGGCGCCGACCATGGTGCGGCGGAAGACTTCGGCGCAGACGGCGCGGCGTTGGCGCTCGGCGGGGTCCTTCTCGGGGAGGATCGGATACTTGTGGTAGAAACTGTTGAACTTTTGCGCCATTTCGAGCAGGTATTGCGTGATCACCGAAAGCTCGAGTGAGTCGATCGCGCGGCGCACGGCGCTCGGCAGGTCGGCGGACAGGCGCACCAGCTCCCACATCTCGTCGGTGAGTCCCTGATTCAGGGTCAGGTCGTCGATGGCGCGCTCGTCGATGCGCGGATCGACGCCGCGCTCTTTCATCTTCCGGAAGATGTTCTGCACGCGCACGATCGAGTACTGCAGATACGGCCCGGAGTCGCCTTCGAAACGGAGCGCTTCATCGAAGTCGAACGCGATGACTTTGTTGCGGCCGAAGCGCAGCATGAAGTAACGGAGCGCGGCGATCGCGACCTGCCGTCCGATCGTTTCGGCCTCTTCTTTCGAGAGGTCTCCCGCATTTTTCTGCACGGCCTCCGCGGCTTTGCGCTCGAGCTCATCGAGCATGTCGTCCGCTTTGACGCCGAAGCCTTTGCGGCCCGACATCTCGACGTACGCGCGCGTTGCGTCTTCGTCCGAGATCTCCATGCCGAGGGTTTTTGCGGTGGCCGGCGTGAGCGCGACCATCTCGTACGCAAAGTGCACCGAGGCCTCGGCGGCTTTCGCTCCCGCGACCTTGCGGACACCTTCTTTTACGACCTTCTGCAGATACGCCTGACGCGAGTCGATGACGTTGACCACGCGCGCCGCGCCGCCGAATCGCGGCGCGCTCGGATCGCCGTCGCCGGTGTGCGTCGTCTCCCACAGGGTGTAGTCGAACGGAAACTTCCGGTAATCGAAAGTGCGATCGAGCATGCCGAGCTTCCAGAGTTGGTACGCGATGTCTTTTCCGGTGTAGGTGACGGTGCCGTTCGAGCGGACCAGGATCTTGTCAGGCTCGCTCATGCCGGCGAACTCCTCCGACTCGTCGAGCTTCATGACCCAGCAGCCCTTGTGCTTCCCTTCCTCTTCCAGCACCACCGCGCCGTTCTGCTCGAGCAGCTCGAACGCGCGATCCCAGAAGTGGAGATGAATGATGTCGCTCTCTTTCGGCAGGAGGTCGTACTCGATGCCGAGGCGGAGCATCGTCTCCAGATGCCGCCGCACCACTGCGCGCGCAATGGTCGCGGCGAGTTTCGCGGTCTCCCCTTCCTGATGCTCGATGCGGTGCAGCGTCTCGCGCCGCCACTCCACCGCTTCGGGATGATCGGCGTAGTACTGGGCCATCTTCGAATAGAGGTCCCAGCAGACGTAATCGAAGCGGTCGGTGCCGGCGATGATCGCCTCGATGTCGGCGAGGCTCTTCTTTTCGAGGCGCTCGAACGCGACCACCACATCCGCCACCTGCACGCCGGTGTCGTCGATGTAGTTCTGCGTCTCGACTTTTTCGCCGAGCCATTTCGCGCAGCGGACGTACGTATCGCCGAGCACGGAATTGCGCAGGTGGCCGATGTGCGCGGCCTTGTTCGGATTGATGTTCGTGTGCTCGACGATGACGCGCGTGCCGGACGGCGGCGGCGGATCGAGCACCGCGCGGAAATGCGAGGCGGTGAAGCCGCCGCGGTCGAAGCGGAAGTTGAGATAACCGGCCCCTTCGACGGTCACGGACTCGACGAGCACCGGCAACTGCATGCCGTCCGCGAGCTGTTCGGCAATCTCGCGCGGCTTCCGTTTGAGCGCTTTCGCCAGCTCGAGTGCGACCGGCGTGGCGAGGTCGCCCATGTTCAGGCGCGGCGGCGTCTGCAACACGATGCGCTCGATCGGGTGCCCGAACATCGCGAGCACGCGGGACTTCAGGGTTTCGGTGAGTTGGCTGGTGATGTCTTCGAGAATCATCGACTCGCTTCCGTGCAGTGGCTCGTGTCGTTCCAGGTCTTGAGGACCCAGCGATCCACGCGCCAGAAGAAAACATTGATGGCGGCGTTGTCCTGCGCGAATTTGTGCGCGGTCAGGACCGGGACGTCGAGGAGCGCGGTCGCGCCGATGCGGATCGCGGTGCCATGGGTGACGAGCAGCGGCCGCTTCGCGCCGCGGACCGCGTCGAACGCGCGCGACATCCGCCGCCGCACGTCCGCATGCGATTCGCCGTTCGGGCTCTTCGCCTCTTCATCGGTGATCCAGCGCGTGTACGCGTCGGCCTCGTCGCGGCGAATGTCGAGAAACGAGCGGCTCTCCCACGAGCCGTAACTCATCTCGCGCAGGTCTTCGAGCACCGTGATCTCGAGGCCGAGGATGTCGCGGATCGCGGTCGCGGTCGTGAGCGCGCGGCCGAGCGGCGACGCGAAAATCGCATCACAGTTGTTGCGCCGCAGCCGCTCGCCGAGACGGCGCACCTGTTCGTGACCGCGGTCCGACAGATCGCTGTCCGCCCAACCTTGAGCGATGCCGGCGACGTTGTGCAAGGTCTCGCCGTGGCGGACGAGGATGAGTTGTTCGGTCATGAGGGGCGACCCCGCTGAACCAGGTGGAGGACAGGCAATCCTGCCTGTCCGTACAGCCGACCGGAGGGACAGGCAGGATTGCCTGTCCTCGACTTCCTCTGGCCCTGTCGCCTCACGCGACGACCACTGCCGGGTCGGGCACGAGCAGCGATTCGGCCGTCATCTCTTCCGGCTTCTCGAGGCCGAGGATCGTGAGGATGGTGGGGGCGACATTGGAGAGCACACCGTCGCCGCGGAGCGCGCCGTAGCGCTTCTTCGGGTCGAAGAGAATCAGCGGCACGGGATTGGTCGTGTGTGCGGTGTGCGGCTGGCCGGTCTGCTCGTCGAACATCAGCTCCGCGTTGCCGTGATCGGCGGTGATCAGCGCCACGCCGTCGACGCGCTCGGTGGCCGTGAGAATGCGGTCGATCGCGACGTCGGTGTCGTGCACCGCGCGCACGGCCGCATCCATCACGCCGGTGTGACCGACCATGTCGGGATTGGCGATGTTCATGATGATGACGTCGTACTTTTTGGAGTCGATCGCCTCGACCACGCGGTCCGCCACCTCGTGCACCGACATTGACGGCTGCAGGTCGTACGTGGCGACTTTCGGCGACGGCACGAGCAGCCGCTCTTCTCCCGCGAACTGCAGGTCGGAGCCGCCGTTGAAGAAGAAGGTGACGTGCGCGTACTTTTCGGTCTCGGCGATGCGGAACTGACGCAGGCCGGCGCGCGACAGCACCTCGCCGAGGTTGTTGCGAATCTCCTGCGGCGGGAAGAGCACCGGCAGCGCGAACTTCTCGTGGTACTGGTTGATGGTGGCGATGCGCACGCGCGGCCGCACGGCGCGCGTGAAGCCGTCGAACTCGACGTCTTTGAATGCGGTGACGAGCTGGCGCATCCGGTCCGCGCGGAAGTTGAAGAAGATCAGCGCGTCACCGTCTTCAATGCGGCCGCGATGCGAGCCTTCCGGCGTGACGACGGAGATCGGCTCGACGAATTCGTCGGTGACGTTCTGCGCGTAAAAACGGCGCAGCGTCTCGAGCGGATCTTTGGTCTCGGTGCCGACGCCGAGGGTCATCAGATCGTAGCCGCGCTGCACGCGCTCCCAGCGTCGGTCGCGGTCCATCGGGAAGTAGCGGCCGACGATGGTGGCGAGATGCGCGTTCGGCTTTCCGTCGATGTGCGTCATCAGCTCGCCGAGGTAGCGCTCGGCCGATTTCGGAGGAGTGTCGCGGCCGTCGAGGATCGCGTGCACGAAGACGTCGTTCGCGCCGAGCGCGAGCGCCGCGTCGATCATGCCGTGCAGGTGCTCCTGCAACGAATGGACGCCGCCGTTGGACAGCAGACCTGCAAAGTGCACCGCACGCGCGTTCTTCACCGTCTCGACGAAGGTCGGGTTCTGCAGCAGCTCGCCGCCGCGGATGCTTTTCGAGATGCGAACGATGTCCTGATCGACGACCCGCCCCGCACCGATGTTGAGATGTCCGACCTCGGAGTTTCCCATCTGCCCTTCCGGCAATCCGACCGCGAGACCCGACGCTTCGAGCGTGGTCCACGGCGAATCGCGGAAGAGCGACGCGAAGCGCGGCGTCTCCGCCTGCGCGATCGCGTTGTACTGCTCGTCGTTGCGGCAGCCGAAGCCGTCGATGACGATCAGGATCAGAAAGGGACGCTCGGATGCCGACACGACCATAGGGCCGGCGACGATATCAAATGTAAACTCGCGCCGTGACTGACACCGGTGCGGAGACCGAATCAGCAGAGAAATCGCTGTTCCAGTTGACGCGTGAGCTCGAGCTGCTCATCTCGGCCGGTCTCGTGCTCGCGCTGCTGCAACTTCCGGCGCTGCTCGACACCTGGTGGAACCGCACTTCGGTGCACATGGCCGGGGCGGCGTTCGGGACGGTCTTCACGATGTACTACGTCGGGAAGCTCGTCAGTTACGGCCTCGTGGTCGCGATCGCGAGCCACTTCCTGTTGCGCGGGTTCTGGGTCGCGATCATGGGCCTGCGCAGCGTCTTCCCGGACGGCGTGCGGCGCGACAAGCTCGATCAGGGCGAGATCTTCACGAAGTTCTATGACAAGAGACTGATGACGCTCGACGAGATCGAAACGCGCGTCGACCGTGTTTCCGCCTCGGTCTTCGCGTTCGTCTTTCTCTTCCTGATGATGTTCGCAGTGCTCACCACGTGGGCAGCCGTCGGCGCGGGCATCGCCTGGGTCGTCACGAAGATCACCGGCACCGATCGCTTCGTGATGCCGATCATGATCGGCACGTTCCTGCTCTATGTCGTGCCGCAGAGTTTTGTGGCGTCAGTCGACAAGATGACGAAGAAGCGGAAGGTCTCGCCGGCCATCGAGCGCGCGGCGCTGAAGGCGTGGGGGTTCATGCACTACGGCACCTTCAACTTCCTCTACGCGCCGGTGTTTCTGACGTTCGCGAGTCATACGTCGAAGCGGAAGATGAGCGCGCTGCTCGTTTCGTTCATGTACGCGATGATCGCGGTGTTCATGGTGAGCATTTTCTCCGCGCGCGGAGTGCTCCGGTACGACAGCTACGTCTACTACCCCGACCAGGCGCGCGACCATCAGTTGCGTCCGGCGCATTACGACAACCTGCGCGATCCCGAACGCCCGGCCGACGTTCCATCGATTCAGTCCGACATCATCGAAGGCGACTACCTGCGCCTCTTCGTGCCGTACCACGCGCGGGATGACAACGATCGCATTCGCGCGCTCTGCCCCGGCGTCAGACCGCTTCGCTCTGAGGGATTCTTCTTCGCCAGCCGTAGCAAGCTGCCGGCGGCGCGCGTCGCGGAGCTCTCCGGCTGCTTCGACAAGATCTACGAGATCGCGCTCGACGGCAAACCGCTCCAGAACCTCGGCTTCGTCTTCTACCGTCATCCGGCCGCGTCAGTGGCCGGGCGGCTGGCGCTCATCCCGGTGAACACGCTCCCCCCCGGACGCCATCTGCTGACGGTGAAGCACACACCGCTGCCGGGAGTGAACAACGACGAGCGGGCGGACGAGTACTTCATCCCCTTCTGGCGCTGAGGCGCCACGGACGGGGCGATTTCAATGGGGGAACGTGCGTGATGAGAGAGTCTGCAGGCGGTGACGAAGCGGGCGTTACGCGGTTTGCGCGTGCTTCTGCCGCTTGAAAACCATGCCGATGTGATCGGTCGCGCCGGTCTTGAAGTTGATCGAGGTGATGCTCACCAGCTCCCAACCTTCATCGCCGAGCCGGTTCAACTCTTCGGCGCGCCGCGGATCCATCGAGTAATTCTCCGACCGGACGTTGATGATCTTGTATTCCCAGAGGCTCATGTCCGTCTCCCCCTCCCGTTCACTTCGGTGAGTTCGGTAGTGTAGCCCAACGGATTGAGGATTAAGGATTGAGAATTGAGGATTGCTTCGCGATGTATCCCACCGAATCCTCAATCCTCAATCTCTCATCCTCGATCCGCGCCGCCCCTCCACTCCACCGCCTCGGCCGGATAGTCGGTGATCACGCCGTCGCAGCCGAGCTCGCGGAGGCGTTCCCATTCGTGCTTCCGGTTCGCCGTCCACGGCATGACCTTGATGCCGTGGTCGTGGAGCGATTGCACCATGTCGCGGTCGACGAAGTGGTAGTTCGGAAAGGCCCAGGTCGCGCCGAGGCGGGCGGCGTAGGCGGCGACGTCGATGATGTAGCCGTGGAAGGTGATGCCGAGCGGAGTGGTGGCGCCGAGGCGGCGCAGCTCCACCAGGATGGAATGATCGAAAGAGGCGATGACGGACTGCGGCCAGTCGCGCACCGAGTCGACCAGCGTCTCCTCCCAGCGGGCGCGCTTCACCTCCAGCACCATCATGCCGCGCCCGGCGAAACGGGAGAGATCCTCGAGCCGCTCCACCAGCGCTCCGCGCTCGGCGACCTGGGTGTACGTCAGCGACTCGATCTCGTCCTCGTGCAGCTCGTCGTCGTGGTAGAGCACGGCGGCCCGATCGAACAGCAGACGGAGGTCGGTTTCGAAGCCGTCGGCGCCCGCGCGCAGCGTCTCTTCGAACGACGCCAGAGTGTTCTCAGGAAAGCGTTTCGGGCTGCCGCGATGCCCCAGAATCAGGAAGCGATCCGCCATCCGTAATCTCTTGTCCCCTCGAAACTACCGTGGTAGCTTGCTCGGCACTCACGGAGCCAGATCAATGCCGAAAAAGATCCTTCTCGCGGACGACAGTATCACCATCCAGAAGGTCGTCGAGCTGACGTTTTCCGATGGCGATTACGAGGTCACGGCCGTTAATAACGGCGCCAAAGCGGTGCAGAAACTCGCCGAAATGCGGCCCGACATCATCCTCTCCGACATCATCATGCCGGAGAAGAATGGATACGAAGTCTGCGAGTACGTGAAGTCGCATCCCGACTTCCGCAACATCCCGGTCGTGCTGCTCACCGGCACGTTCGAGCCGTTCGATCCCGATCGCGCCGAGAAGGCCGGTTGCGACGCCGTCGTGACCAAGCCGTTCGAGTCGCAGAGCCTCATCCATAAAGTAGAGGAGCTGATCGCGCAGTCGCAGAGCTCGGCCTCCGCGGCCGCGGAGCCGGAGCCGGCAGCCGCGTCGCCGTGGATGGATGACGCCCCTGCCGAGCCGGCGAGCGCGTTCACCTCCGCGAGCGGCGGTTTCCCCGCTGCCGGCAGCGATGCCTTCGGTCACGACTCCGACATCTTCGGCGCGGCGCCGGTCCCCGAGGCCACGACCGAGATGCCGTTCGACGCGCCGGCGCCCGATCAGTTCGGCGGCGGCGAGACCCGCGCCTTCCCGCGCATGAGCTTCGACGACCTGCAGCAGGCGTCGATCAACTCCCCCGCCTCGATCGCCGACAACGCCACGCCGCCACCCGCGCCGGAACCGGCCGCGCCGTCGCCGTGGGATGAGCCGGCCGACCTCTCCGGCGAAACGCGCGCATTCACGAAGATGTCGTTCGATGATTTCGGCGCGTCGCCCGCTCCGGCTGCGGCGCCCGAGGCCGAGTCGCCGTTCGGCGCACCGCCGCCTCCCGACGAGTTCAGCGGCGAGACGCGCGCGTTCCCGCGCATGAGCTTTGACGACCTCGCACAGGCGGCCGCCCCGGCGCCGCAGGCCGAGCCGGAGCGCACGGCCGAGCCTTCGCCGTGGAACGAGGCGCCGTCGGCGTCGCCGTTCGATTCATCCTCTCCTTTTGATGCACCGCAGTCGGCCTCGCCGTTCGGCGACACCGACGCCCCCGCATTCGGCGGCGAGACGAAAGCCTTCCCGAAGCTGAGCTTCGACGATCTGCAGCAGATGGCCGCGTCGACGCCGCCGCCGGCGACCGAGCAGGAGCCCGCGCCGTGGGGCGAGCCGGCCGATGACGCGCCTGCGTTCGGCGGCGAGACCCGCGCTTTCCCGAAACTGAGCTTCGACGATTTCCAGACTCCTGCAGCCGAGCCGGAACCGCGCGTCGAGATCGCATCCGATCCGGTGGCCGATTTCGCGGCGCCCACGGCGTCGCCCGAGCCGTCACCATGGAACGAGCCGCCGACGGTGCCCGACTATTCGCCGCCGGAGCCGGCACCCTGGAGCGACCCGGAGCCGGTGGCCGACTTTGGTGCTGCCGCCGCACCGGAAACGACACCGTGGAACGAGCCCGAGCCCTCCGGCGACGATTTTTCGACGCCGGCGCCGTGGAGCAGCGAGCCCGAGCAGCAGACCGCGAGCGCCGAGATGGAAACAGCCTCGCCGTTCGCCGCGCCGGCCGCAGCAGAACCGGCACCGGTGGAGTCGCTCTGGTCGACGACCGCGGAAACGAACGCGATCGACACTCCGGCCGCCGAGAGCTTCTCGACAGCGGGCGCCGCACCGTTCGCCGATCCTTCCTCGCCGTTCAACGAGCCGCTGCCGGAAGATGTGCCGTTCGCCACCGAAACGACTCCCGCTCCCGAGCCCGAGCCTCCCGCGTCGGAGCCGGCGTGGTCGCCGATCGCCGCCGCTCAGGCCGCGGCCGAGCCGGAGGAGCCGGTCGTTCCGCCGCCTGCTCTCGCTCCCGATGCGCCGCCGATGGCCATCGCGCGCGGCGCCGAGCTGTCGGACGATCAGATCGATCGCATTGCCCGCCGCGTGATCGAGTTGATGTCAGACCAAGTCGTTCGCAACATCGCCTGGGAAGTGATCCCCGACCTCGCCGAGATGGTGGTGAAGGAGCGGATCCGCCAGCTCGAGGCCGAAGCGTAATCGTGCGTTGAAGATCTACACACGCACCGGCGATCACGGTCAAACTTCGCTCTTTGGTGGTGCGCGCGTCGCGAAAAACGACGCGCGCATCGAAGCGTACGGCACGATCGACGAGCTGAATTCGTTCATCGGCGTCTCCCGCGCCTCGGCCATCCCGGCCGAATCCGAAGCAATCCTTCATCAGGTGCAGGTCGACCTCTTCGAGATCGGTGCGCATCTCGCCTCCCCCGGCACCAGCCGCTTCCCCGGAGTCGACGCCGAGCGGATCGCGGAGCTCGAGCGCGCCATCGACGCGATGGAGCGCGAGCTCGAGCCGCTCAAGAGCTTCATCCTCCCCGCGGGCGCGCTCGCCGCCGCACAACTGCACGTCGCGAGAACCGTCTGCCGCCGCGCCGAACGACTGGTCGTCGCGCTGCACGACGAGTCCGACGCGACGCTGTCGACGATCGCGTATCTGAATCGCCTGTCGGATTACCTGTTCGTGGCGGCGAGGTTCGCCAACAGCCGGGCGGGCGTGGCAGATGTGCCGTGGAAGCGGTGAAAGACCATTCGTTGTGAGAAGAAGTCGAATGGTCGGGGCAAGAGGACTTGAACCTCCGACCTCACGGTCCCGAACCGTGCGCTCTACCAGGCTGAGCTATGCCCCGATTTGACTACCCGCGAAGGACTCGCGGCGAGAGGCGCGGATTCTAGTCATTTCGCGCCAAGCGGTCAAACTAACTCGGCACCCCCTGGTTTCATTCCTGGCCGGCACGGCCGGCGCCGCTGACAGGCCAGGCCGCCGCCGCGTTCATTCCTGTGAACGCTGCAGCCGAGGCTGTCTGTCCCGGAAATCCCTCCCCCGATGCTCCCGTTGCGAATTTCGTTAGGAGATCCACCATGCAACGGTTTGCAGTTCTCATCGCGCTCCTCGCGCTCGCAGTTCCCACCTTCGCCCAACAGGAAACCTTTCAGCAGCAGGTCGACGTCAACGCGGTCCTGCTCGACGTGATCGTCACCGATGCGCGCGGCAATCAGATTCTCGGCCTCGGCCCCGACGATTTCGTGATCAAGGAAAACGGCACGACGCAGAAGGTCGACTCGGCCGACTACTTCACCAACCGCCGCCTGCTCGACTCCACGGAAGCGAACGCACCGTTCAAGGTAGAACGGGTGCGTGAAGAGCGCTACTTCATCTTCTTCTTCGACAAGCCGATGGATCCGTCGATGTTCGGCAGCCAGATCCATCTCGCGCGTGAAGCCGTTCGCGACTTCGTTCGCAACGACATGAAGGAGACGGACCTCGTCGCCATCGCCGGTCACGACGCGCGCCTCAAGATCTACAGCGATTTCACGAATGACAAGAAGCAGCTCGAGCGCGCGCTGGTCGAGGCCACCCGCTTCGGCCGCGGCATCACCAAAGCGGGAGAGGGAGAGGGTCCGTCGATCCTCCGCTCGCTCGACACGAAGCAGATGATCAACAAGACCGGCACCGTCTATCAGGCACTCGACCTGCTGGCCGACGCGACGCGGCCGATCCGCGCGCGCAAGAACCTCGTGCTCTTCTCGCCCGGCATCGCCGATCGTGAAGAGTCGGTGATGGCAGGCGGCGCGCTGCTGACGAGCCGCAGCCGCTATCTCGATCCGATGCTCGAGTCGCTCAACGCCGCGAACGTTTCGGTTTACGGCGTGCAGTTGCAGCTCGATGCCGGCACCGCCACGGTCGTGCACCAGCGCCTCAGCGAGATCTCGGAATCGACCGGCGGGCAGTACTTTCAGTTCAACGCGAACTTTCGCAACGCGGTGAATCGCGTCGAAGAGACGAACGCCGGCTACTACCTCCTCACCTATCGCTCGCAGCAGCCGAAAGGGAAGAGCGGTTTTCAGAAGGTCGACGTCTCGCTGAAGAACCCTGAATTCCGCGTGGTCAGCCGTTCGGGCTACCAGTTCGGGTCGTAAAAACGCGCTGCTAGAATCGCGCGCCATGCGCGGTTCGCGGCGGATGTGGGCGTGGCTGGGCGCGGTCGTGTTGACCGCGCTCGTCACGCTCCTCCGGATCCACACCGTCGACCACCTCGGCGATCAGGGCTACTTCACCAAGTACCTGAAGTTCTCGAAAGCGAACGCGAACGGCACCATCGATCGCACGCGCCTCCCCGATCTCAGCCCCGGCTATCTCTGGCTCATGACGCTGCTGCACGGCGAGCTGGACGTGAGCCGCAACACGATCCGCAGCGGCCAGATCGTTGCCGTGTCCATCGCCGCCCTCTGCACCGCGGCCGCAGCGGAAGCGGTCGCGGGCCCGATCGCCGCGATCGCATCGGGCGCATTCGTCCTCGGCTCGCGCGCGGCGCTCCTCAACGCGACCGACTTCGAGCCGGAGACCTGCATCCTATTACTGCAGGCGCTCGCATTGATTCCGCTGCTCCGCGCGCGGATGACCTGGCGCTCCGCGCTCCTCGCCGGCGCGATGTTCGGGCTCTCCGCGATCTTTCGTCCGACGGCGATTCCGACGGCGATCGCGATCGCGGTGTGGCTCGCCTTTCAACGCGCGCGCTCGAAGGCAGCGCTGTTCGCCGTCGCCTGCGCGATTCCGATCGTGATCACGCTGATGATCAACGCGTCGCGCACCGGCACGGCGGTGATCATGGACCCGGGCACCGTGTTTTATGAGGGGATGAATCCGCTCGCCACCGGTTACGCCGGCGTGCAGCCGCGCATCATCGCCGACCTCTATTACCTCGGCGGACCGGACGCGCTGCACGTCACGTTTCGCATGGTGGCGTCGCGCGCGTCGGCGGCCGCCGCGTCGACCGAAGAGGCGAATCGCTTCTGGGCCAGGAAGGCGGTGGCGTTCGCGCGGACGCATCCGATGACCGCCATCGAGCTGGTCGGCCGCAAGTTCCTGGCCGCAATTTCGAGCTACGACGCGTGGGACATCGGGAAGGTGGTGTTGAAGGAGTACGAGCTCGCGCGCATGCCGGCGATTCCGTTCGCGTTTGCGCTGGCCACCGCGTTCGCGGCGCTCTGGCTCCCCGATCGGCGCCGCCTGTTCCCGGTGGCGATGGTGGTGTTCTTCGGAATCGCCACGATGGTCGGGACGTACGTCACCGCACGTCAGCGGAACGCGATCATTCCGGCGACGGCGGTGCTGGCCGGTTGCGGTGTCGCCGCGCTGGTCCGCTTGCGCGGCCGCCATTTATGGCTGAGCGCCGCGGCGATTCTGACGGCCGGCACGCTGCTGACGCTGGATACGAATCGCGCCGCGGAGGATCGTCATCTTTGGAGAACGACTTTCGAGATCGATGAGGCTCGCGCACGGGCGAAAGCAGCGCGCAATGCGAGCGAGCTCGCACTGGCCCTCGGCATCGCGCAACTGAGCGGCGATGAGACGCTCTCACGCCAGGGTCGCCCGGTCGTGCTGCAGCTCGGACGACGCGCGATCGACGAGCCGGTCGCCGATCCCGTCGCGTTCAACGCGGCGCTCGCGCTCGCGCGCAATCACTTCTGGCGCGAAGCCGAGACCATCCTCATCGGACTGCTCGAGCGCGGCTACATCCCCGAGCGCCGCAGCCGCGTTCCGAGCTCGCTGCATTACCACCTCGCGCGTTGCCTGCTGCGGCAGGGACGACGCGACGGCATCGCCACACTGCTGGAGAACGCGCGCGTCGACACGCCCGGCGACGCCGACGTGCTCGCGCTGTCGTCCGTCGTCGGCAGCGGTGATGCGCGCGCGCATGCGAACGAGCTCGCGAAACTGCACGACCGCTTCACCGCCGAGCTGGCGCTGGTGCGCGCGCTGATCGACACCGGCCGCCGCGACGAAGCC
>DASVRB010000032.1:0-4230 GCA_036388835.1 Thermoanaerobaculia bacterium
GAGCTCGCGGATCGACGGCGCGCCCGCGGGCGGCGGCTCGCTGTAGCCGGCGGGCGCGGCGAACGTGCTCGCGTCGATGCGCGGATGCGCGTCGACGTGCGTGATCACCAGCGACTCCTGCGGGTTCGCGAACCGCACCAGCGCGTCGAACTCCTTCGGGTCGACCGTCTGCAGGTCCGTCCCCTGCCGCCAGCGCAGCACATCCCAGCCGAAGCCGCGCTGCCCGTCGATGACCGCGGCGTTGTGAAAGCGGATGCCGCCGGGATAGAGCAGTTGCGCCTCGCGGCGGAGGCGGCGATTGGCGTGATCGACGATGAAGTCGTAGCGCCGCGCGACCGTGACGGTGGCCTCGCGCGGATCGACGGCCTGCTCGCGCGCGACGTACGTCCCTTCGGCGGTGAACGCGATCGGACCGCCTGACGTTGGTGGTGCTGAGGTGTGAACGCAGGCAGGCAACAACAGGAGCAGGAGAAGGATTCGCTTCATCCGCGCATGATCCGCGCGCGGCGGCGAAACGTCCTCACCGCCGTCTCACGAAACGCTCACCGCCGCTTGCAGACGTGCTTCACGAGCTTCGCGCTGGCCTGTTTCGAGGCATGCACCACGCCCGCGTTGGCCGGCGTATCGATCGCGGAGACGTACGTTCCCCCCTGCACCAGCCGCGTCCGGAGCGTGCTCCTGCCGCCGACGTCGACGACGTTCGACTCCACCCGGAACTGCGCGCCGCCCGGTTGGCGTGTGACCGAAAGGCAGGAGAACTTCGTGAGGTCGTGCGCCAGCGCGTCGCTCGCGTCATGTGCGACGGCCGCATCTGCGGCGCGAGTCGGCAGCAGCGCGAGCGTCGTGCGCGGATCGCTGCGGACGCTCAACACCGCCGCGGCAACGAGCACGATCAGCGACGCGGCGATCGCCATCGGCGTTCCGCGCCACCACGAGCGCGGCCGCTCGACCGGCGCATCGATCGGAATCGCGCGCGGCTCCGCAATCAGCACATAGCCGCGTCGCGGCACGGTCTGGATGAACCGCGCGGTCTGCGCGTCGTCGCCGAGAGCTTTGCGCAGTGACGAGAGCGTTTTCGGGAGCACATGCTCGACCACATGCGCGTCGTTCCAGACGTCGCGCAGCAGCTCTTCTTTCGACACGACCACGTTTGGCGACGCGGCGAGCCGCAGCAGCAGCTCCATCGCCTTCGGCTCGAGCTTGCGCGTCTCCGTCGCCGACACGAGCTCATTGCGGTCGGGGATGACCGTCCATTCATGCAGTTGAAAAGGGCTCACAGCGGCGATTCTACGTTGGCCGGCGCGCGCACCAGGAGGCTCGACGGCACGGCCGCGATCTGCAGCGGCGTCTCCATCTCCATCAACTCGCCGTCGACGGAGAAGCGGAGGCGCCGTTTGCCGGTGTCGACGCTGAGCGCGGTGGTGCGGATGCTCCGGAAACCGGAGACGTCGCCGATCTTGCCGCGGAAGTATTTCGCCGCCGCGCGAACGAACTGCGTGCGGCTCATGAAGGAAAGCGTGTAGATCGAAACTCGTCCGTCGTTGAACGATGTTTTCGGTGAGACCACACCCGATTGCGAGAGGTCGTACGCATTCACCGCCACGACGAAGAGCTGGGTCTTGAACGTCTCGACCTTCCCCTCGTACTCCACCACCAGCGTGACGTGCGGGAAGTGGCGAATGGCGAGGCGGGCCGCCTTCACATACGCGCGCCAGCGGCTGTGCATCGAGCGGAACCGCTCGCGGAACTCGCTCACGGTCGTGTAGATGCCGAGCATCACGCTGTTCAGAAAGTAGCGGCCGTTCACCCGTCCGACGTCGATCTGGCGGACCTCGCCGCGCACCGCGATCTCCAGCGCATTGCGCCAGTCGCCGATCGGGATGTTGAGATCGCGCGCGAGATGGTTGACGCTGCCGATCGGCACCACGCCCAACACGCCGTCGGTATGCACGAGCGCCTGCGCAACGTGATGCACGCTGCCGTCGCCACCGGCGACGACGAAGGTCTTCAACCCCGCGTCGAGCGCCTCGCGCACGGTCTTGCGCACGTCGACCTCGGGCTCGACGTCGACGACGCGCAGGCCGTTTTCATACGCGAGCGTGCGAATGCTCGACTCGTCGGCCGGCGTGAACGTGCCGGCCCGCGGATTGAGAAACAGAATGCCGTTGCGATGCGACATTAGTCGACAGGTCCTTCGCTGCGCTGACGACGACCGAAGCTCACGACTCGGTCGCTTCGAACATCCGGCGCAGCGCGCGCTCGGCAGGGACGCGGATCTCCTCCGGAACTTCCATCTCGTACTGGATGTGCAGCAGCGAGTCGCGCACGTCCTCGAGCGTCGTCACCTTCATGAACGCGCAGAGCTTGCAGCCTTTGAGGAACTGCTTATCCGGCACTTCCATCGCCAGGCGATCGGACATCCCGCACTCGGTGACGACCAGGAAGCGTTTCTCCGGACGCTCTTTGGCGAAGCGGACCATGCCTGACGTCGAGAGCACCGCGTCGGCGAGCTTGGCGACGTCAGGACGGCATTCCGGATGGACGAGGATGGCCAGCTCCGGATCGGCCTGACGGATCTTGCTGATCTCCTCCGGCGTGATCTGCTGGTGCACGTAGCAGTAGCCGTCCCACGGAATGATGTTCTTCTCCGGCACCTGCGCCGCGACGTGCGTGGCGAGGTTGCGGTCGGGGACGAAGAGGATGTTCTTGCTCGACAGCGTGCGCACGACTTTCGAGGCGTTCGCCGAGGTCACGATGATGTCGGAGAGCGCCTTCACCGCGGCGGTCGTGTTGACGTAGCTGACGACGGCCAGGTCGGGATACTCCTGCTTCAGTTCGTCGATCCGCGCCACGAGATCCTCGGCCGGCGCGGAGTCGGCGAGCTGGCAACCGGCCATCTGGTTCGGCAGCAGCACGGTCTTCGAGGGATTGACGATCTTCGCCGTCTCGGCCATGAAGTTCACGCCGCAGAACTCGATGATGTCGGCGTCTTTGACCTTCGCCGCCATCAGCGCGAGCTCGAGCGAATCGCCGACAAAGTCCGCGACCTTCAGGATCTCGGGCCGGTAGTAGTTGTGGGCGACGATGACGGCGTTGCGCTCTTTTTTGAGCTTGCGAATCTCGTCGTGCAGCGCCTCGAACTCGTGCACTTCGTCCTGCGTGTACTCGTAGGTCGTGACCCTGCTGAGCTCTTCGTAAAGTGTTGACATCTCACTCCCTGTTTAGCGAATTCGGGGCCACCTCCGACCCGTCCGCTTCGTCTCGTCTGCCGAGGAGGACGACCGTCGAGCCCCACCCGCCGCCGCTGCCGTCCGCGTCGTGAAAATCGAGCACGAAATCGAGCGAGCGCAGCAGTGCACGGATGTTCTCACGCTGCACGCCGATTCCCCTCCCATGAATGAGCCGCACCTGCGTGAAACCGCGTTGGTGCGCTTCGAGGAGGTACTCGCGCGCGACGTCGCGAATCTCCTTCGGACGGAACGGATGGAGGTCGAGCGTGTCGGTGATCGGGATGTGGATCAGGTCGTCGTCTTCGTCCACGCCTGACGATTCTATGGTCACTCGTTGCGGTCGAGCTCGCGCTGCACTTCGCGCAGCCAGCGGAGCCGCCCCTCGAGCTCGTACACGGTGCCGAGTCCGGCCAGCCGTTCGTAAAGGTTGGGGTTTTGCAGCTCCGCCCCTTCTTTGAAGCGCTCGAGCTCTTCACGCGTGACCCGTTCCGCCTCGGCGACGAAACGGCGGCGCTTGGCCGGCGTCAGCGCACCGAGAAAATCCATCCGCGTGCGGGTCGGATCGAAGGTCGGCTTCCCCACCCACGCCGGCAGCGGCGGACCGATCCACGCCCGCAGCACCGTCAACCCTTCCGGCGTGATGCGGTACTGCTTCTTCGTCCCCGTCCCCCACGCCGTCTCTTCCGCGGCGATCAGCCCGAGCGATTCGAGCCGCGCCAGCACCGGATAGATGGAGCCGGCCGACGAGCTCCAGTGCGACGAGCTGGAGATCGCGAACTCGCGCCGGATGACGTACGCGGTGCACGGGCCGCGCTGCCAGGTCACCCCCAGCACACAGCTTTCCAGCTCGGTCAGTTCGCGTTCGTCGGCCGCCACGCGCAACATTCTCGCTGCTGGTCCGTATCGGATCAATTAGTACGAAACGGACTATTATGGAGCGACCATGAAAACGATGATGATTCTCCTTCTCTGTCAGGCCGTCGCCGGTGGCGGCGAGGTC
>DASVRB010000033.1:0-3488 GCA_036388835.1 Thermoanaerobaculia bacterium
CCTCGTCGTCGTCGCCGACCGCGGCACGGTCAAAGCCTTCAAAGTCAACGAAACCCCGAACCGCGGCCCCGGCTTGCAGATTGTCCGCGCGTTCGATCTCACGGACGCGCATGGCCGTTATCAGGACAAACTCAGCGATCAGGCCGGCCGGTTCCCGGTGGGTGACGGCGGCGGTCAGGCAGGCAGCGGCCGGCACATGAACGGGATCGCCGAGCGCCAGGGTCTCGAAACGGAAAACGATCGCCGCATCTTCAAAGAACTCGCTCAGAACATCGCAGAGGTGATCAAGACCGAAGCGCCGGAAGGATGGTCGTTTGCCGCGCCTTCACAGCTCCAGCCGCGCATCCTCGAGCTGCTCCCCACCGATGTGCGCGAGCGGATCGTCGAGCGCGTCGCTGCCGATCTGGTCAATCTGCCGGTGGCCGAGCTGGCTGAGCGTTTCCGCTCGCTTCAGCCCGTCTAAACCTCCCGACGCACAGAGTTGCGCCGCAACTGCAGCGCTCGTCGCGGCGAACATCTCATCAAGCCAACCACTTTCTCGCTATGCAAATACCGATCGAAATCAGCTACCGCGGAGTCGAAAAATCAGAGGACATCGACGACTTGATCCGCACGAAAGCCGCTCGGCTCGATAAATTTTGCGACCACATCACGCGGTGTGAAGTGGCCGTCGAGCAGCCGAATCAATCGCAGCGCGAGGGGAGTCCGTTTCGCGTCCGCGTCGATGTCAGGGTGCCCCCGGGGCATGAGCTTGTGGCCGACGAGAAGCAGACCGAGCACGACATGCACGAGCCGCTCAGCAAGATCATCAACGACGCTTTCAAGACGATGGAGCGACAGTTGAAAGAGCTCGTGGAGCGGCAGCGGCACGAGGTCAAGACGCACGCGGAACCGCGCGCGCTCGTGACCAAGCTGTTCGGCGACTATGGGTTCATCACCGACGGCGGCGGCGTCGACATTTACTTCCATCGCAATTCGATTGTGAACGCCACCTTCGACGAGTTGAAGGTCGGCACGGAGGTGCGCTTCGATTTGTCGCACGGCGAAATGGGACCGATGGCGAGCACGGTGCACGTAGTCAGCACCGGCGGACCGAAGCTCTAGCCGGCGCCCGCGCGCGCCGCAGCAAGCGGCGAGCGGTCGAAAGCTAAACGGCACACGCGCGTTCACCGCAACCGGTTTGCGTTTCATCCGTGAAGTCGCGCGTTCGCCCCGACTCGTCGATGACGAAGCCGTTTTCAGCGAATCCGCCGCGGCAGACGCGCCTGCATGATGACCGCGACTGTGGCAAAAACAGGCCGCGCACGAGAGAACTTTCCAGCCGGAATCGTATCGCGAGTCGTATTTCACTGGGCAAATTCGGAGGGTGAATTGAGGGAATGGATCAACTGCTGGGCAGATCTGGTTTTGCTGCGTTGGCACTCCTCGCTGGGAGCATCGCCATGGTGAAGGCAACTGAGACGCAGAAGATTGCGTTTGGTCGCGAATCGTTGCAGCTACGCGGCGAGACTGTCGAAAGCGAAGAGCACAACATCGTTGCGATGCGCTTGCAGACCGACCGCGGCGACATCATTTCGCGGTTCCATCCGGTCGATCCGGCGAAGACGAAGGGCCTGGGCGTTGTTTGGGTAGGCGGCGCGGGCGGCGGACTCGACGGTCCCGCACGCGGGCTTTATCCGGCGGCGAGCGAACGCTTGCAGGAAGTCGGCATCGCGAGCCTCCGTCTGCATTATCGCCGGCCTAACGACCTCGAGAACTGCATTCTCGACACCCTCGCAGGCGTCGCATTCCTGGTGAAGAAAGGCGCCACGCGTGTCGCCCTTGTCGGCCACAGCTTCGGGGGCGCGGTGGTGATCTCAGCGGGAGCCGTCTCGCCGAACGTGCAAGCCGTGGTCCCGATGTCGAGCCAGACCTACGGCACTGAGCTCACGCCGAATGTGGCGCCGCGCCCGATGCTCCTCATCCATGGCATGGCGGACGATGTGCTCTCGCCGATGTGTTCCCGTCAGCTCTACGCCGCCGCGCGCGAGCCGAAGGAGATCAAGCTCTACCCCGGCACCGGCCACGGTCTCGACGAGGTCCGCCAGGAAGTGCTCGATCTGCTCGTCCGCTGGATTCCGGAGAAGCTGGCCGGGAAAGCTGCTCGGTAGTTTCGCGCCTAGCGGGATGACGGCGCGGAAGAACTGCGGCCGGTTGAACGTGCCGGGAATGGTCTGTTGCCAACTCAAGACGCCAGTCGCGTGACGCTGAACTGGCGCTACTGATCCCCGACTTTGAGCACGATCTTGCCGCGGGTGTGACCTGTCTCGATCGCTTGGTGCCCTTTCGTTGCCTCGGAGAGGGGTAAGACCAATCCAACGATCGGCTGCAGCTTTTTCTCTTCGATCAACCTGGTGAGTTCCTCGAGCGTGGCGGCCTTGGGCTGCACAAGAAAAGCCGTGCCGCGGATGCCGCGCGCCTTCAGCTCGGCCGGATCTGGATCGTCGAGGAGCGAGACGAGCATACCACCCTTTTTCAGCACACCGTAGGAGCGCTTCATTGTCTCGCCCGCGATCGGATCGAGCACGACGTCTACGTCTTTGACCACGTCTTCGAACCTGGTCGCGCGGTAGTCGATCGTCTGATCCGCGCCGAGTTGCTTGAGCAGCTCCTGATTAGCAGCGGACGCGGTGGCAATCACGTGCGCGCCACGGGCCTTTGCGATCTGAATAGCGAACGCGCCCACGCCGCCTGAGCCGCCGTGGATCAGCACGGTCTGGCCGGCCTCGAGCTTCGCGATCTCGTTGAGCCCCTGCCAGGCGGTCGATGCTGCCAGCGGCACGGCAGCAGCCTCTTCGTGACTCAAGCTCGTCGGCTTCAATGCAGCTTCGCTCTCCTTCACGATCGCGAACTCTGCATACGCGCCGCCACGTTTCAGGCTGAGATAGGCGTAGACCGCATCGCGCGGTTTGAACTTCGTCACCTTCCCGCCGGTCTTCTCGACTACGCCGGAGATATCATAGCCGGGAATGAGTGGCATCTTCACGCCAGGTGGGCGGAAGTGCCCTAGCCGCACTTTGGCATCGACGGGGTTTACGCCGGCGGCGACGACGCGCACCAACAGTTCGTCTTCGGTGGGCTCCGGGCGAGGAGCATCCTCGTACTTCAGAACATCGATTCCGCCGTAGCCATGAATGCGAATCGCCTTCATTGATGCAGGCGGCTGCGCGAGTGCCACGCTCAACAGCGTTGCGGAAGAAACGACCGCAGCAAGAAAGCTCAGGTTCATCAATTCAAGAGTGCGCTAACTACCCCTGCACGCGCGCTGGCCGGTTCCGCGACGGCTCGATGCGCTCGAGCGGCTTTCCGCGCGCCGCGAGCTTCTCCAGCGCGAGTGTGTGCGCGGTGTGGAGCGCCTCAGCGGCCGGAACTTCGATGTCCGGCTTCACGCCCGTGCCTTCCCAGTTCGTCTTCGTGATGGGGTTCAACGCGCGCGCCGTGGGAATCGT
>DASVRB010000034.1:0-4388 GCA_036388835.1 Thermoanaerobaculia bacterium
CGCCCTGGAACATCGGGCCGTCACCGATCGGCCAGTTCATCGGTACGGCGGAGACGTTCAGCTCGCGTTCGAGCTCGCTGAGGAGCTCGAACGGATCGCGCGCCGGCTGGTCGAGCTTGTTGACGAAGCAGAGGATCGGGATGTGCCGCATGCGGCAGACCTCGAACAGTTTCCGCGTCTGCGGCTCGATGCCTTTCGCGCCGTCGAGGACCATCACCGCGCTGTCGGTGGCGGCGAGGGTGCGGTAGGTGTCTTCCGAAAAGTCCTGGTGGCCGGGGGTGTCGAGGAGGTTCAGGACGGAGTTCTCGTACTCGAACTGCAGGACGGTCGAGGTGATGGAGATGCCGCGCGACTGCTCCATCGCCATCCAGTCCGAGGTTGTGTGGCGCTGCGCCTTCCGCGCGCGCACCGAGCCGGCCTCTTCAATGGCGCCGCCATAGAGAAGGAGCTTCTCGGTGAGGGTCGTCTTGCCGGCGTCTGGGTGCGAAATGATCGCAAACGTGCGGCGGCGGGCCACCTCGCGGTTCAATTCGGACGGCGTCTGAGAGTCGAGCACGACGGTCATGCGTGCGGATCAACAGAGAGGAAGCGGAAAGATTCCGGTAAGTAGATGTGAGTCGCAGGCGCGCAGGAATAGAGTATTTGTCTCTGAAGTTACTGGAGAATGAGTGCGCAACACTCATAAAGCAAAAGGAGGGTTCAATCATGACTCGTATCACTCGTTTCAATCCGTTTGACGACCTCCGCCGCGTGGAGGCGCGTCTGTTCGAGCCGTTCTTCCGCTTCCCGTACCTCCAGGAGTCGATGCAGTCGAGCGCCTGGAATCCGCCGGTCGACGTGCTCGAAGAGCACGACAAGATCGTGGTGAAGGTCGAGGCGCCCGGCATCGACGAGAAGGATCTCCGCGTGACGTTCGAAGATGGCCTGCTCACCGTGACCGGCGAGCGCGCGTTCGAGCGGAAGGACGACCGCAACTACCACCGCATCGAGCGGGCGTACGGCTCCTTCACCCGTTCGTTCACGCTGCCGCGCACGGTCGATGGAGCGGCCATCGTCGCGAACTACCGCAACGGCGTGCTCGAGATCGAGGTTCCGAAGAAAGAGGAATCGCGGCCGAAGCAGATCACGATCAACGTGAACGCCGACAAGCAACTGACCGCGTAAGCGCGAGCGCACGCGGACAGGTGGAGGACAGGCATCATGCCTGTCCTTTTTTTTCGGGCTATCGCCGGCGCATGAAGAGCTTGTACTCGCTCATGTAGCGCGGCTCGGCTGGTGCGAGCTGGCGCGCCGCCACGTAATGCAACTCGGCCGCGCGGCGATCGCCGAGGGCCTCACAAATCGCGCCGAGGTTGTAGCGCAGTGGTGCGGAGCGTGCGCCGGTCTGGAGGGCGGCTTCCCAGATCTTCCGCGCTTCGGCGAATCGCGACGCTTCGATCATGGCGAACCCTTCGTGAAACGCGGGCGCCTGCTCGTCGAGCTGAATCGATTCGCGCACGCGGCGCGGTTTGATGCGCGCGGCGGCGTCGCTCGCCGCCTGACGCAACGCATGCTCGATCGCGCGGCTCCGTTCTTCGTCGCTGACGACGTCGACACGCGGTGACGCCCCTGCTCCCGTCGCGAAAAACGTCGAGCGGTATTTCATGAAGCGCGTCAGGACGTCCACACGCGCGGTGCACTTCGCCTCGGCTACCGCGAAACGCTTCTTCACGCGATTGCCTTCGACGTCGCGTGCGTTTCCCTCGCCTTCGCGAACCGCGGTGCTGCACGCGAGCGTCTTGATGTCGAGGTGCGCGTCGGCCGGTCCGGTGGCAAATCGAACGTCGCGTGCGCGGAGCCGCTGCGAGCGGTTGATGTCTCGCACGAGCTCGTCGACGAACAGCTCGACCTGCTCCTCATCGCCGTTTGCCTGCACGATCGCGAGCTCTTCGACGGCGCCGAGGTCGTGCTCGGCGGGGAGGATGCGATCGAAGGTGATGCGCGCGGCCGCGGCGTTCGCGAGTGACGGAACGAGGAGCGTGAAGATCGCAACCAGGAGCGTGCGCATGGGGCCGGCTGCGAATCTTACGCTGAGACGCGGGTTGAGTAGAATCTCGCCCGCATGCGACTGAACGTAACGAGTGAGATCGGCAGACTGAAGAGTGTGCTGGTCCACCTGCCCGGCCGGGAAATCGATCTGATGGTCCCGCCGATGATGGCCCAACTCCTTTTCGACGACATCCTTTACGGCCAGGTTGCGCGCGAGGAGCATCGCCGTTTCCAGCAGTTGATCCGCTTCATCGCGGACGACGTGCTCGATCTTCAGGATCTGCTCGAGGAAGTGCTCGAGGACGAGGACGTGAAGAACTCGATCGTCCGCGATCTCGGCAAGCGCAATCGCCTCGGGCGCAAGCTCGTCCACACGCTGCTGGACACTCCTCCTGCCGCACTGGCGGAGATCCTGATCTCCGGCATCGCCACCGACACCGTCGAGGGCGAGCTTCCGCAGTTCGACCTCTACCCCATCCCGAACCTCTTCTTCATGCGCGATCCGCAGATCGTCCTCGGCGATCGGGTGGTCGTGTCATCCATGGCCACGCAGGCGCGGCGGCGCGAGTCGCTGCTGTCGAAGTACGTGTTCGAGAATCACCCGCACTTCAAGCGCGAAGAGCCGTTCTGGGTCGACTTCATGGAGACGGAGCCGGAACGTCCGATGCCGCGCAACATGCCGACCATCGAAGGCGGCGACGTGCTCGTGCCGCGGCGCGATCTGCTGCTCGTCGGCATCACCGAGCGGACGAACCGCGCCGGTGTCGAGGCGATGCTGCGCGCGCTGAAAGCGGCGAACGCCGGCGTGAAGTCGGCGATCATCGTCGAGATCCCGCGTCAGCGCTCGTTCATGCATCTCGACACGATCTTCACGTTCATCAATCGCCACGAATGCCTCATTTATCCGCCCGTCATCCTGCCGAGCGGCAGCCAGGCGGCGAAGGTGACGACGGTCGATCTGACCAAGAAGCGCGGACTCGATTACTCCAACCAGAAGTCGCTGCTCGGGACGCTGAAGAAAAAAGGATTCGATCTCGAGCCGATTCACTGCGGCGGCAAAAGTGCCGTCGATCAGCAGCGCGAGCAGTGGACCGACGGAGCGAACGCGTTTGCGCTCGCTCCCGGAATCATCCTGCTCTACGAGCGCAACGTGCGCACCGCGGAAGCGCTGGCGAAGGCCGGCTATCACATCGTCTACGAAGACGACCTGCTCCTCGGGCGGTCGGAGCTCGAAACGTGGACCGACAAGAAATACGCGCTGCAGATCGCCGGAAACGAGCTGTCGCGCGCGCGCGGCGGTCCGCGCTGCATGACCATGCCGCTCGAACGCGAGGAGCTCTGATTGGCTGAAAAAGCCCCCAAACTGGCGGTCGTCGCCTTCGGCGGCAACGCGCTGCTTCGCCCGGAAGACCGCGGTACTCAGGAAGAACAGATCGCACGCGCCAAACAGGCGGCGCGCTGGCTCGCGGAGATCGTTCGTTACGGCTATCGCCTCATCGTCGTGCACGGAAACGGGCCGCAGGTCGGCAACATCCTGGTACAGGCGGAAGAAGCGTCGACGAAGATTCCGCCGCAGTCGCTCGACATCTGCGTGGCGCAGACCGAAGGCTCGATCGGTTTCATGCTGCAGCAGGCGATCCGCAACCGCCTCGAGGCGATCGGCGTCGGCGGCGAAGTCGCGACGATCCTCACCGAGGTCGAGGTCGACGCGAACGACATGGCGTTCAAGCGGCCGACCAAACCGATCGGACCATTCTTCACGCGCTACCGCGCGGAAGCGCTCGAGCGCGATCTCGGCTGGACGATGAAAGAGGATTCGGGCCGCGGCTGGCGACACGTCGTCCCTTCACCGAAGCCGCTGCGCATCATGAATCTCCGCACGATCGCGCACATGCTCGACACCGCCGCGGTGGTCATTGCCGCGGGCGGCGGAGGCATTCCGGTCGTACGCGGACGTGACGGCGCGTGGCGCGGCATCGAGGCGGTGATCGACAAGGATTACGCGTCGGCGAAACTCGCCGCCGAACTGAAGGCCGACCTCTTCATCATCCTGACCGGCGTGCACAAAATCGCGCTCGACTTCGGCAAGCCGACCCAGCGGGCGATCGAGCGGATGACCGTCGCGGAGGCGGAGCAGTACATGTCCGAGGGCCAGTTCCCCGCCGGTTCAATGGGCCCGAAAGTCGACAGCGCCCTGCAGTTCGTCCGCAACACCGGCAAAGAGGTGTTGATCACGGATGTCGAAGTGCTGCGCGAGGCACTCGAAGGAAAAGACGGCACCGTGATCGTGCCCTGATTTGGAGTGCGGCGACGCCAGTCGCCGCTTTCACTCTCGGCAGCAGGGCGCCTCGCCTGCCGCC
>DASVRB010000035.1:0-5994 GCA_036388835.1 Thermoanaerobaculia bacterium
GGCTATCCCATCGCGGCCGGTCAGCAACTGGCGCCTGACCAAGCTTCTGCTTGACGCCATCATCGACGTCATCAAACCGCCCTTCGGATCCACGGCCATTCACCGCGCCTGCTGTCACAGATCCCGCCACTTCGTCCTGCCGAAGCGCAAGCGCATTTACCAACGCGCTCACGCGCGCTTCATCGCTGGAAACGTAAGTTAGTGCGTATGGGCTTCAGCCCGCCGCTCCACTTGGATTAACGAAGCAACTCGCCGAGTGCATCGAGCCGCTCGGACCAGAACGCCTTCATCCGATCGGCGGTCTCTTTGTCGGGCAGCTTCGCGTGCTGGATCGTGACGGTGCTCTTCTCCTCGCCTTTGCTGACGAACCAGACCTGCACGTCCGTCTCGTCCGGCCAGGTGATGCGCATCGAGCGCTCTTCGATCGATGTCCGCACCGTGAGCTTCACATCCGGGAGCCACTTCGCGCGCTGTCTCGCGTTTGCGAACGCGGCGAAGAGCTTCGCGGCCGGCACCGCAAACGTGCGGCTCTTGCTCGCCTCCCACGATCCCGAACGCCGCTGCCCGATCGCGCGCAGACCGCGAATGCGCTCATACCCGACCGACACCGACTGCGACCACCAGCTCGACACCCCATGCGACGCCACATGCGCCGCAATCTCCCCATGCGGCTTCTCAGCGGCGCCAAGCGCATCGAGCAACGCCACCCACTCGCTCCACGAGCGCCCCGTCTGCTGCTGCACCTTCTCGTCGCTCATGCCGGCGAGGGAGGAGTAGTCGGTGGTGGGTTTATTGGCCATTTCGCGCTCCTTCACGCATCTGTCATCGCGGTCGCGTGGTCTTGTGTCATCCCGCGCTTCAGCGCGGGATCCCCCTCCGACGAGCGAGATCGTTGCCTGTCGGAAGGGGATTCCGCGCCAATGCGCGGAATGACACAAAGCTGGGCCGAGGAACTCTACGAAGGCAACTCCGAATCAATCCACACATCCCCGATCGCCGACGCCGCGGGCACGAGCGTTTCCGCAACGGCTACGCGGGCGTCGGTGATCGCATCGAACGCGAGCGGCTGCGCGTCGGCGACCATGGTGCGGATGCCGCGCACGAACTCCTGCAGCGTCGTCACCGCGTCGTCGTCGACGGCGAACATCGTTCGCGGCATGACCGCGAGAATCTCCTGCACTTCGTCCGCATACGCATTTGCCGTTGCGGCGATCTCGAGCCAGTGCGGCGCCAGCACGTCCGCGCTCGCGTTCGGGATCTCGCGCAGCGACACGAGATGATCGAGCGTGTCGCGCCACGCCGCGACCGCGGGCATGAAGCGGCGCGCGGCGGGGGCAATGTTCGACGGCCAGCGCTCCAAACCGAGGTCCTGCCAGTTCGCGTCGGAGATCGGCTGCTGCAGGAACTTCCATGCGTGCTCTTTCAAATCTTCGTCCGGCCGCGGCAGCGTCGCGATCTCCAACGACCAGTGCCGACGATCGAGCGACTTGCCGCGCACGAGCGGCACGAGATGCACGCGGCCCCACACGAGGTCGAGCACGTAACGATCGAACGCATGCTGCTCGTCCGGCGGCCGCAGCACATCGATGACGTGCACGAGCGCCTCCGCGAACGCGTTCACCACGTTCGGTGCGCGCTCGACGTCGATCGTCAGCCAGAGCCCGCCGCGTTCGGAGTGCACGTCGATTGTTCCGAGCGTGAGCGAGCGGAAGCGGCGGCGCAGCGCGCGTCTGCGCTCATCGATGCGCGCGTCGATCGCTCCTTTTGAATCGCGCACCGCGTTCGCGAGCTTGCGGCGCGGATAGAACGCAAAGTCGTACCAGACCGCCCACAACTCCCACAGCCGCTCGCGCTCTTCGTCGACGTCGACGCGCTCGCCGAAACGCGCACGAAATTCCTGCTGCAGCGCGGGCAGTCTGCGGATCGCATCGGCGAGCCGCTGGGTCGGCAGCTCGCGCGTGATCCCCTCTTCCGCGAGCCACTTCTCCACTTTCTCCCTTCCCTCGGGCGTCCCGCGTCCGATCTGCGGATTGGCGACGAAGAAACGCCACGATTGCGCGAGGAACTCCTGCACCGCCGCGGCGTACGCGGTGAGCGCGTTCTCATACGCGAGATGCGCGTGCGGCGTGCCGGCGCTCCAGGCGCGCGCGGCCCCTTCGACTTCGATGCCCCACTCGTCGACCGCGCTGCGCGGAACTTTCGGCAGCGACGCGATCGCCGCGGCGATCGCGTCCCACTCCTCCGCGTCGACACCCGATTCGAAGATCGTGAACGGCTTGTCGCGGCGGAACCAGGTCGTGAGCGCACCGGTGATGCGCGCGAACAGCGAGGCGATGCGCGTGCGCAGCGAGGCAACGTTCGCCGCGTACTCGTCCCACGTCAGCTCCGGCCGCAAGAACATGAGGTGCGCGCGCAACAGCCACGGCAGCGGGAACTGCTCCGCCGGCACGTTGCGCTTCATCTCCGCCGAAACGTTGCCGTACACATGCGCGCCGTACGTGCGATGTTCGGGATAAAGCCGGCGCAGCAGATCGAGACGGCGAATGGTCTCGCGATGCAGATCGACGTCGGCATCGAGCGGCGCCACCCAATGCGCGGTGGCCTGCTCCTCGGTTTCAGTGATCGACGCGGTGAGCGTCTCGCGCTGAAACCGTGCGATGGCGTGCTCGCGCAGTGCGCCACTCGCATAGACGACATCCGCAATCACGTCCAACGGAATGTCGGCGGAAGGAATCGAGTCCGGCACGCGCGTCTCGATGTTCCAACGCTTCGACCAGAACGCGATTTCGGCGACGCCGCGCCAATCCTGTTCGGACGTGGGGTTCCTCGGAGTTCCTCGGAGTTCCTCGGCCTGCGCCGCGAGCCACGCACGTGCCTGCACGAACGCCTCGGCCGGCCGGCGCGCGGCGATGTCAGGGAACAGCTCGCCGACGTCGATCAGGCCGAGGCCGGCGGGGTCGAGCACCGCCCACGCGAGCTCGGGCGCGCGTGTGGCGTTGCGCACGTCCGCAATCAGCTCCGCATTCGCCTCGTGGTAGTGCTGCACGTCGCGCCAGAGCAGCCCGCGCAGAATGCCGGCCGCTCCGCTCCACGTCTTAGGCTGCAGTGACGCGACGTCGCCGCCTTCGATCACCAGCGCTTCCCAATCGCGTTCATCGTCGGTACGCGGCCGCGCCTCGCGAAACTCGGACACGACGTTGTCCCACAACAGCGTTGCGCCGCTGCGTTCCGCGCGACGCCAGTACTCCTCATCGATCGTGACGTGCACGCGTACGCCGCGGATCGAGCGCAACTCGTCGACACGCGCGGCCCAGCCGAGGTCGTGCGGCGCGACGTCGATGCGCAACGTGACGGGGATGCCGTTCGCGGCAAGCTCGCGTGCAGCATCGACCTCGGACATTCCGGCGCTGCGCTCGATCGCTTTCAGCCGCTCGCGTACGTCAACGGCGCTGATGCGGCCTCGCTCCTGTGAAAGCCACGCGCTGAGATGCGCGAACGCCGCGTGTTCATCAACCGTGGCCTCCTCGATGGCAAACAGCTCGCGAAATGCGTCGATCTGCTTCCGCGAAAACCCGGCCCGCTCGAGCGTCGCGCGCGCCTCCCCATCGAGTCCGCCCGCCGCGCTCGGAATGGCCTGCAGCACGCGCGGCAGCGGCTCGAAACTGACGAATCGCTGCTTCGCCTCGGGGTGCTCTTTCAAGCGCTGACGTGCGCGCGCGAGGAAGTCGGGCGCATCGACATACACCGCCTCGAGCAATCTGCCGTTGCGGTCGTACACCTCCAGATCGTCGGCGACGCGGAATGTGTGGTCGGGCTCCGCGAGCATGCGCGCGAGCGTGTAGAGATGCAGCGATCGAGACATTGCGCTGAGGATATCGCGCTACACCGGCGTGAGGTCGGGACGCTTCGGACCACGCCCATCGCCCGACGAGCGCCCATGCAGATGACGCCAGATCCACGGCAGCAGATGGCGGCGTCCCCACGCGAGCTCGGCGCGGACGACGTCGACAAACGTGGTGCGCGGCAGGTCGGGCAGCGGCTCTGCCCACGAGCGATCGGTGTCGGGTAATCCGAGGTGATACGCGAGCGCCTCGGCGATGCGCGCGTGGCCAATCGAATTCGCGTGCAGCCGGTCGTCGGACCAGAGGCGCGGATCGGACGCGATCGGATACGCGGCGAGATCACAGAGGATCGCACCGCTTTTCGTGCACGACTCGCGAATCGCCGCGTTCAGCTCGAGCACGCGCGTGCCGAGGAGTCGTGCGAGCGGCATCACAGGTGTGAGATCTGGCAGCGTGAACGTGATCACGGTCGCACCGCTTTCGACCAGCGCGTGCTGCATCGCGAACAGCTCCGCACCGAAGACATGCGCATCGAAACGGCGCCCGAGGACGTCGTTCGTGCCGGCAACGACGCTGGCGAGGTCGGGCCGCATCGCCAGCGCAGGTGCGAGCTGCTGCTCGCGAATCTGTTTCGAATTGCGGCCGCGCACGGCGAGATTGGCGTAGAGCAAACTCCCCTGCTGCTTTGCGATTCGCTCCGCGAGTCGATTCGCCCAGCCGCGATAGCCGCCCTGCCCGTCGGGATCGTCCATCCCTTCGCTCGTGCTGTCGCCGATGGCGACGTAACGCTCGAATCGCACCATCGATCGGGTCAGAACGCGATCTCGTCCGGATAGCACCACGCCCAATCCTCGCGCGGCTGGTACGAACGGATCACCGGATGTTCGCTGGATTTGTAGTGCTTCGTGGCGTGGCGGTTCTTCGACGAATCGCAGCAACCGACGTGGCCGCACTTCATGCAGATGCGCAGATGCACCCAGGTGTCGCCGACCTTGAGGCACTCCTCGCAGCCGCTGGCGGTGGAGGTGACATCGGGGCGCATGCTCGCCGCGTGATCGCACGCGCGCTGCTGCTCCGGGGTGAGATGAATGGTTCGCACCGGTGAGCTCTCCTCTTCCTGTTTTGCTTCCGTTCGTAGCAGGCGCGCGGCCGCTGCGAAGGCTTGTGCGCTCGCGCGCGCGGTCAGCCGGTCGCCCGCCGTCAGCACGAAATCATCCGGCGGCGCGGTGATGCGCTGTCCGTCGCGCTCAACCGAAATGACCTTCACACCCGAGGCTTTGGCGAGCTCGCCGAGCGTCACGCGCTCTTCGGCCGTGCCGCGTCGTACCGTGAACGTGCGCGTGTCGAAACACGCTTCGTCGAGGTCGTCGCAGATGACCAGCGGCACGTCCGCTATGCCGCTGCGCAGCGTCGCGTAGCCGCCGGCGCGCACCGTCGCGACGTGATCGTCGATCTCGCCGAGCGGCACCTGATAGTCCGCCAGCACGCGCGTGAAGAGCTGCACGCCGACTTCGATCTCGTCGACGAGCACCTGATCGGCGCCTTCCGCGATCAGCGCGTCGACATCACCGGTCGAATGCGTCCGCACCACGATGTGCAATGTCGGATTGAAACTGCGCGCGACGCTGATGACGCGCCGCGCCATGTCGGGCGTGTCGTCCGCGATGACGAGCATTTTCGCGGTGTCGATCGCTGCCACGTTCAAAAGGAACGATCGGCTGTAATCGCCGAGGATGACGCGTAAGCCATCGCGCTGCGCCTCGGTCGCGCCGGTTGGGCTGAGCGTGAGGATGACGAACGGCACGCCGGAATCGCGCAGGACGCGCGTGAGATAGCGCGCGGCCGAACCGTAGCCGGCCACGACGACGTGGTTTTCGAGCGTGACCCGCTCGACCTCGGCGTCCGTCGCCTGGGTCATCTCAGCATCGGCGATCGTCTCGTGCCGCGACTCGAGCCAGCGTCCGAATCGCGCGAGGAGCGGCGTGACGGTCATGAGCAGGACCGCCGAGGCGATGAACGTCTGCGCGCCCGATTCCGCGCCGCCGACGCGCAGACCGGCCGCGCGGCCGACGCGCTCGAGCACGAACGAAAACTCGCCGATCTGCGCGAGCAGAAACGCGGTCGATGCACCGACCGCGGCGGTGTATCCGAG
>DASVRB010000036.1:0-2602 GCA_036388835.1 Thermoanaerobaculia bacterium
GGTGACGAATCACTCTTTGCCGATTTTGGCCAGCTCGGGCTTGCCGACCCAACGCCCCCACGAGAAGCAGCGCACGCAGGTGAAGGTGTAGTCGGTGATGCCGCTCTCGCGATTGGGCACGGCATCGGTCTGCACTTCGGACTGGCAGCGATAGCAGAGGATGGCATCGCCACGCTGGATGTTCTCGACCATGCCTTCGACCTGCTGCTCGTAGAACTCCATCTGCTTGGGCCGCTGGCCAATGCTGATGGTCTCTTTGCCGCGCGAACAGGTGAGAAAGACATGATCGGCAAATGTGGTCTGCACGAAGCTGCCACTCATGGTGGCCCCAGGATGTTTGGGACACACGACGGGCCTCCCCGCCCAATACGCCCGAACGAGCTCGCGAAAGACTTCAACATCAGAAGGCATGCGCGAATTGTACTCACGCGTCGCGTTCGGGCACAGGAGAGGACGAGGGGCCTCCGGCGGGCGGGCCCGGCCCGCGGCGTTCGTTGGCCAGGCTCAACGCGCGCTCACCGCGCTGAGGCACGCGGAACGACCGGGAGGCCTCCGGCGGGCGGGCTCGGCCCGCAGCGTTTGTTGCCCAAGGCTGAATGGACGCGTGTCGCATCGCGCGCGGTCCAGGCGAAAACAAGCGCCGCGGGCCGAGCCCGCCCGCCGGAGGCCCCTCGTCGTCTCCCTATGCCCGAGCGCAACGCGTGAGTTCAGCCAGGCAAACAAACGTCGCGGGCCGGGCCCGCCCGCCGGAGGCCCTCGTCGTTCCCGTGCCTCAACGCGCCGCGCCTTCCACGGCTTCGAAGACGCGCATGAAATTGGCGCCTAGCACCTTCTCCACGTCCACTTCGCTCATGCCGCGTTCCATCAGGCGGGAGGTGAGGAGAGGGAGAGATGCGGCCGTGCCGAGACCGTCCGGGAGAGAAGGGACACCGTCGAAGTCACTGCCGATGCCGACGTGATCGATCCCTGCGACTGAAGCCGCGTGAAAAATGTGATCCGCTACCTGGTCCAGAGTTGCCGTCGGGCAGCCGAGCGTCTGGAACCATTGCAGGTACGTATCCCAGTCCGTGCGGTCGTCCGGCATCTCCTCCGTGCCGCCTGTCGGGTCGCCGTCCTTCTTCACTCGGCGTTGCGCATTCATGATCACCTGCGCCACCTCATCGCTGATGAACGCCGAGAAAAAATTGATCATGCAGACCCCGCCGTTTTTGGCGAGCGCGCGCAGCATCTCGTCCGTCATGTTTCGCGGGTGACGGCAGAGCGCGCGGCAGGAAGAGTGTGTGGCTACGATCGGCACGCGCGTCGTCTCGATCGTCTGCTCGAATGCCTTGTCCGACACGTGCGAGATGTCCACCAGCATGCCGAGGTCGTTCATCGTCCGGACCACGTCGCGGCCGAAATCCGTGAGGCCACCGTGGCGGCCCGCGTCGCCTGACGAATCGCACCAGTTGTTCGTGTTCACGTGCGTCAGCGTCATGTAACGAGCGCCGCGGTCGTAGAGCGCTCGCAGCGTGTCGAGCGAATCCTCGATCGCGTGACCGCCTTCGACGCCGATCATCAGCGCGATTTTGCCGTCGCGTTTCGCCGCGCGAATGGCCGCCGAGTCGTAGCCGAGCGTCAGCACGTCGGGGCGGCGCGCTGCTTCCGCTTCGATCACATCGATCAGTTGATGCGCGAACTTTGCGGCGCCGCGGCCGGCGTAGAACGGCGGGACGTACGCGGCGAAGAACGAGGCGGTGATGCCGCTCTGCTGCAGCAGTTTCAGGTCCGCCTGCGCCTCGGTGTCGTGCTCGTCGAGATGGACGTTGTGCCGGAAGAGGCGGTACGGCGTGTCGCAATGGCCGTCGACGATGATCGCGCGGCCGTGTACCGCATCACTGACGGAAGTACTCATCGACTCGATCCAGCTCCTTCACCAGGTGCGTCATGTCGTCGAAGATGTACTCCGCCTTCAGCAGCGACTCCTCGGGGAACCCGCCGCAGCGCACCGCCGCGATCGCAACCGGGATGCGGTGCGCCGCGAGGATGTCGTACGGCGTGTCGCCCACGACGAGCGTTTGTGCCGGATCGCTTTTCACGCGCTCCAGCGCCGCTTCGAAGATCTGGGGAGAAGGCTTCGAGACTTCCGCGTCGCCTTTCGACGTCGTTCCCTCGAGGAGATCGCCGACGCCGAGAAGCTCGACATAGTACTCGACCTCATTCGGATTCGACGACGACGCGAAGGCCACTTTCACGCCGCGATCGGCGATCGCGCGAATCGCGTCGACCACACCCGGAAACGGCTGCACCGTCTTCATGTACTCGCGCTTCCACAGCTCCCCGCGGTACTTCGAAAGCTTCTCGCCGAACTCGCGCATCTCGCGCGCGCTGAGCATGTCCGGCACCAGCAGATCGCCGCCTTTGCCGATCTGCATCCGGATCGTGTCGAACGGCACTTCCTTATGAAAGTGCGCGAACGCCTCCACCCATGCGTGTGCATGTTTGTCGTTGGAGTCGATGAGCGTGCCGTCGATATCGAGAAGAAGTGCCTTGAGGTGAAGAGTCACGCGTCGCGAGGTTGCCAGCAACGTGCCCGCGAAAAACAGTGGAGCGGGGGGGGGGG
>DASVRB010000037.1:0-3337 GCA_036388835.1 Thermoanaerobaculia bacterium
TGACTGCCGAGCGTCTCGGCGAGGTGCGGCAGGGGGCGTGGGAGCGCCGCGCGGGCGATTCCTGGCACCGGCAACTGCTGTAGCATGCCGGGATGAAAATCGAGATTCGTCGCGCGACTTCAAACGACTCTGAACGCGCGACGGAGCTCGCGCGCCTCGCCAAAGCGCACTGGGGCTACCCGGCGGAATGGCTCGAGGCGTGGCGCGATGACCTCGCCATCTCCCCCTCCGACATCGAGCGTCACCGCACCTTCGTCGCCGAGCTCGACGATCGCGTGGTCGGCGTCTGCCAGCTCCAGGAAGGCGAAGTCGGCGCAATGCTCGAGCATGTCTGGGTCGACCCGAGCGTGCACGGCAAAGGCGTCGGCCGCGCCCTCGTCGAGCACGCAACCTCCGCCGCGCGCGGCGTGATCGCCGTCGTCGCCGATCCGAACGCCGAACGCTTCTACATCAAGCTCGGCGCGACGCGAGTCGGCGACGTGCACGCACCGATGCCCGGCGCCCCCGCGCGGAAATTGCCGCTGCTCGAGTTTGATAAGCGGTGAGGCGCGCGCAGCGCGCGCCTACCGATACCCCAACCTTCCCGTCGTCGCATTCACCGTCACCGACGCATCCGGAATGTCTCCGACCTTCACGCCGCGCACGACGTCGTCGAGCGGTTTGGCGGGGTAGTGGACGGTCAGCGGTTTGACCGTGGCCTGGCGCGCGGTGCGGTAGATCCGTTTGTACATCCGCTGAAAACGGGCGTGATCGCGGTAGGTCACGAAGCCGCCGAAGACGATCGGGAGTAGGAGGATGGCGATTGCGATGGTGCGGCGCTCGAGCGCGAGGAGGAAGAGCATCAGCGTTGCGGGGACGAGATAGAGGCGGCCGACAAAGTCGAGGTGATGAATGAGCACGCCGTTCTGGTATTCGCCGAACATCCCCCAATAGATCAAGCCTGTCGCGCAGAAGAAGAGCAGCGCTGCGGCGATGAGCCGCGGCCTGCGCAGCGCCGCGATCGAGACGGCGAGCCAGAGGTACCCGAGGAAGCCGCGCCACTTGAGAGTCTGCTCCCAAAAACTCTCCGCGAGATTGAGGAACGTCGGCGCCAGTTGCGCCGCGGCGAATCCGTGAATGTCACCCTCGCCGCCGAACGGCACGATGCGCGAGCGGATCGCGAAATAGATCGCGCCGAGGATCGCGGCCGGGATGCCGGCGCGCAGCGTCTGGCGAAACGTGATCCGTCCCGACGCGAGCAGCACGAGCAGAAACGGCAGCGCCAGCGCCGCCGATTCTTTGCAGAAAAACGCGATGCCGATCGTCACGCCTGCCGCCAGATCGCGGCCGCGCAGCAGCAGCGAGAGCGCGAATGCAATCAGCAGCATCGCCGAGGCATCGAAAACATTCGCGAACCAGCCGGCGGTGATGATCGCCGAGGCGGAGAAGAGAAATCCCGCGGTGAACAAGGTGGAGGACAGGCAATCCTGCCTGTCCTCGGTGGCCGTTGCCGATGGCGCTTCATCAACGGGGGGACAGGCAGGATTGCCTGTCCTCCACAACGCACTGCGCAGCAGCCAGAGCGTCGCGAGGAGCATGCAGATGTTGACGCCGCGCAGCACGCGCCAGGAGAGGTCAAAGTCGCGGACGAAATGCAGGATCGTCGCGACGAGCAGCGTCGGGAGCGGGCGCCAGAAGCCGAGCGATTGCGTCAGGACGAACTGCAGCTTCGCGCCGAACGTCATCGCGGGGCTGCTGAACGCCAGCATCCCGTTCGTCTCGTCCCACACGTCCGCGATCATCAGACGCACGACGAATGCGAGCCAGAGCAGCACCGCTGCGAGCGTCGCGTAGTGCCAGCGGCGGGCCTGATTCATGCGCGCCGTACCGTATCATCCGCGCGACGATGACGGCACTTCTCCGGTCGCTCCGGCCGCTGCACTGGACGAAAAACGTGCTCGTGTTCGCGCCCGTGATCCTCGCGCACCGGACGAACGACGTGGCCGCGATGACGGCCGCCGCGCTCGCTTTCATCGCCTTCTCGCTGGCGGCGTCGGGAACGTATCTGATCAACGACGTGCGCGACCTGGAGTTCGACCGCCTCCATCCGAACAAACGCCACCGCAGCGTGGCCTCGGGGGCGGTATCGCCGAAGGCAGCACTGATCGTGTGTGTGCTGCTGATCGGCACCGGCGTGGCCATCGCGCTGTCGATCTCGCGCGAAGTATTCGCGTATCTGGCCGGCTACTTTCTCCTGTCGCTCATTTACTCGTTGTGGTTCAAGCGCCGCGTGTTTCTCGACGTGCTCGCGCTCTCCGCGCTCTGGACCATTCGCGTGCTGGCGGGGAGCGCCGCGGCGCAGGTGGAAGCGTCCGACTGGCTGCTCGCGCTGTCGGTGTTTCTCTTCGTCGGACTGGCGCTGCTCAAGCGTTACGCGGACCTCGGATTTCTCGCCGCGCAATCGCCCGGCGCGGCGCCGGGACGCGGCTACGTCACCGGCGATCGCGATCTGCTGCGCAGCATGGGTGTGACCAGCGGCTATCTCGCGGTGCTCGTGCTCGCGCTCTATCTCAACAGTCCGCAGGTGGCCCGGTTGTACGCGTCGCCGCGCGCGATCCGGCGAGCTACGTCACCGGCGCGCTCATCGCGCTCGTCATCTACGCCGCGATATGACGCACCAGTCGTGGGGCCGCTGGATTCGTTCGACGCCCGCGCGCGTGGTCGACCTCTCGTGGGCCACGCAGACGCCGCGCTTCGACGATCTCGTGCTGTCTTACGGACTGGGGCGCAGCTACGGCGACGTCTGCCTCAACAATGGGCACACGCTGCTCGACACGCACCGCATGAACCGCCTGCTCGCGTTCGATGACGCGACCGGCGTGCTGCGCTGCGAGGGCGGCGCGTCGCTCGACGACATCCTGCAGGTGGTCGTGCCGCGCGGCTGGTTTCTGCCGGTCACGCCGGGCACGAAGTTCGTCACCGTCGGCGGCTGCATCGCGAACGACGTGCACGGCAAAAATCATCACCGCGCCGGCACGTTCGGACGTCATGTGCGTGCATTCGAGCTGTTGCGCTCGGACGGGACGCGCATGCACTGCACGCCCTCCGACCCGCTCTTCCGCGCCACGATCGGAGGCCTCGGCATGACGGGCCTCGTCGTCTGGGCGGAGGTGCAACTGCGGAAGATCGAGTCTCCGTCGATCGTGGAGGAGCGGATTCCGTTTCACTCGCTCGCGGAGTTCGAAACGCTCTCCGCGGCCTCGGATGCGAGTCACGAATACACGGTGTCGTGGCTCGACACGTTCACCAATCGCGGCCTGTTCATTCGCGGCAATCACAGTGGAGGGGGGGGGGGGGG
>DASVRB010000038.1:0-8079 GCA_036388835.1 Thermoanaerobaculia bacterium
GGTAATGGCGGCTGGCGAACGGATCGCCCCATGACGTCATCTGCACGCCGATGTCGCGGCCGCGCAGCAGCGGGAGGATGACTTTGTCGCGTCCGCGCTCGAGACGCTCGCTCTGCTCGCGATTGGCCATGACGAGGTCGTGGCGGCAGGTGGGGCAGGCGAGGTTGCAGGAGCTGTCGTGGCCGAGGGCGACCAGGCGCGGGCCGTCGCCGAGCACGGTCTCGCGCTGCTCGATGATGCGGCGCAGTCGCGGCGCCGTGACCTCCTCGCTGCGCGGCAGTGCGCCGTTCACGATGGCCGGACAGCTCGTGCGGCTGCAGTACGAAAAATCGCCGTCGAGGACGGAGCGACGCACTTCCTGCATGCCGGCAGAGTTCCAGACGGCGTCGGCCGACTCGCCTTCGAGCATGTTGCCGGTCACGAACGGAACCCACGCCGCGCAGTCGCACGCGTACGTCGAGCCCATCACCTGTTCCGTCGTGCCGAGCGCCTCGTTCCAGCGCACGCCCTGGCCGCTGACAATCACCTCGAATGGCCGCGGGCAGAAGCGGCCGCGCAGATCGGCGAGACCGTTCTCTTCTGCATCGGTGAGCGTGGCGCCGGCCGCGCGGCGCGCACGCAGCGCGTCCATGAGCAGCTTCTGCGACAGCGGACAGGCCGTCATCAGGTCGAGCGCGCGACGTGCGTAGATCGCTGCCTGCTCGTGCCGTCCTCCGTCGAGCATGCGGCGTCCGGTGGCAACGAGCGGCTCGCGCCAGTTCCCGGCCGCGGCGGCGAGGCGCGTGGCCACGTCGATCTCGCTCAGCGACAGCTCAAAGGCGAGCTTCGGCAGCAGCGCGTCGAACAACGTCAGGCTCGCGCCGATGTCGCAATACGCGCGGATTTGCGCCCCTTTCGCCACGATTTCGGTGGAGAACGCGAGCGGATCGAGCGCGTGATGAAACTGCTCTGCGAATGTGCGCTCGTCGAGCACCGACGCGCCGCGGTCGAGCGGCATCAACGCGTTCGACAGCCGCGGCGCGACACCTGCCAGGACTTCGCGCACGTGCGCGTCGCCGCGGGCACTGGCGAGCCGCGGCGCCACGCTGCTCTCCAGCCATTCGTCGAGACGGCGGCGCCACGCGGGTGTGCGAAGCAGACGAATACCGCGGGAAACCAGGGAGAGGTAGGAGGACATTGGACGGCCGGAGTTTAGCGTCACTTCGCGAGCGCTTCCTCGCGCATCATCTCGAGAAAGTGCGCCTTGGCTGACACGAGCAGGTCGCGCTTCTTCCCCTCGAAGCGCGAGGCGGCGCGATCCATCAGTGCAATGCGCTCGTCGACGGAGAGGCTTTCGACCGAATTGCGCCGCAGCACCGAGGGAGGGATCGCCTTCGTGTTGCGAAACACCACGGAGTTCAGCTCGGTGTCGCAGACGTACTCGAAATAGTCGGCGTACAGCTCCATCGTCACGTGCAGCCAGCCGACCCAGTGATGGTAGAGATAGTCCTGCTGCACGACGAACGAGCGGCCGGGGATGAGGTGCGGGAAGAACTGCCACGTGACCCAGTCGCACACGGTCCAGTGTTTGGCCACGTCGACGAACAGAATCTCGATCGGGCCGGCGGTCCACGGATGGTCCTGGATGTCGCCGGCATGCACTTCGATGAGGTCCGTGTACTGCGCGACGTTGCGATCGAACTCGTCGCGAAAACTGGTGCCGGCCGGCGTCTCTTCCGAAAAGTAGACGCCGCGCGTCCACTCCTCGACTTCGAAGCGATCGTAGGAGTGGATCGGTTTCGCGGTGCGCTTCCGCATCCAGCGCCGGTTGCGGCGCAGGCCGTCGGCGAGCGCGGTGGTCGAGCCTCCGAGAAATGAGCCGGCGTCGACGATCGCACCCTCGCCGCGATACGCATGCTCGGCGAGGTAATTGAGGAGGCTCAACTCCGCCGGGATCAGCATCGTCCGCAGTTTCGTGCTGGCCGCCGGCACCGGGTGATGACGCCACTGGTCACCGACCGGAACCGGTTCCTCGAGGTCGGGCACGCGGAAGACGGCCTGCACGGTGTTGGCGTTGTTCAGCACGCGCGTGTCGGTTCGCTTCCAGATGCTGGTCAGCACGAATGCGATCAGCCACGCCGCCCCTTTGCGCAGGCGGCCCCCTTTTTCGCGCGCGTACTCCCACAAAATCCAGCCGAGCGTCTGCGCGATGGTGTGCACCGGCAGGAGCTCGACGACTTCGAGCCCGGCGTTGCGGCCGAGCTGCGCGAGTCCATCGACGGTGTAGCGGCGATAGTCGCCGGGGCAGGGGTGATACGGCTGCAGGAACGGCACGGTGACGACGACGTGCCCGCCCGGACGCACGACGCGCGCGAGCTCGGCGATGCCGCGCTCCGCATCGACGACGTGCTCGAGCACCGCGTTGCAAAGCGCGGAGTCGAAGCTCGCATCGTCGAACGGCATCGCCTCGATCGGGCCGAGGATGACCTCGGGGTCGGAGGAAGCAATGTCGTAGCGAGTGAGCTCGGTGACGCCGCTGCGATGCAGGAATTCGGTGATCTCGCGTGAGCCGCTGCCGGCGTTGAGAAAGCGGCCGGAGAAGTAGCGTGCGACCGGTTCGAGTTCCTGTTCGAGCGATTGAAATCGGACGGGACTGACACTCGGCAGTCTCAGAAATCTCAAGACGCGGCCTCGGCCATCTCGACCGCGCGCAGGTGATGGACGCCGCCATCGCGGTACGTCGCTATGGCCGCACGCTCGCGCGCCACTTCGCCGAGGAGGCGGCGGCGCTCCGGATCATTTGCGAGCGCGATGATGGCCTCGCGAATGGCCGCGGCATCGCGCGGCTTCACGACGATTCCGGCGTCGCCGACCAGCGGTCCGTTGCCCGCCACGTCAGTCACGATGCAGGGGAGCCCGCACAACATCGCTTCGCCGAGGGCGAGCGAAGTTCCCTCGCCGAATGCCGATGCGAGCAGAAAAATGTCGGCGGCACTGAGCACGCTCACGACGTCGTCGCGCCAGCCGAGCGTCACGAGTCCCGCTTGCGGCGGCAGCGATTTCGTCCCTTCACCAAGAGCAACGGTGACGACGCCGGGCAGTCCGCGCACGGCCGCACAAACGGTCGGCCAGTCTTTCTGCGCATCGACACGCGCGACGACGGCGACCACGATGTCATCCTCAGAAACGCCGAGTTCTTCGCGCAAGCTCGCGCGCTGTTCGGCATCGTGGCTGAAGACTTCAGCATCGATCGAGTTGGAGATCACGAGCGGCCGTCGTTCGCGAAAGCCGATCGCATGGTGGTAGTCGCGCACCTCGGCGCCGTTGTACGCAACGCCATCGACGTGCCGCGAAAAGAGCGCGCTGAGACGGACCACCGCGCGGAAGCGCAGCTTGAGCTTGCGCGGACCGTGGTCGGTGCCGAACGCGCCCCACAGCACGCGCGCTTTGCTGCGCGCGAGGAAGCAGGCCGCGAGCACGAGCAGGTTCGAGAAGTAATCCCAGCCATGCACGACGTCGGGCCGTTGCGCGCGGATCAACTTCGCGAGACGAAAGACGCCGGTGAGCGCGTGGTGATAGCGCGTCATGCCGAGGTCGATGACGTCGACACCTTCATCCTCGAGCACCGTGCGGAAAACACCGCCGGGACGGAGCGAAATGACGCGGGCCCGGCGCGGCGCACGCTGCTGAAGAACGATGTTCGCAAGCAGTCTTTCGGCGCCGCCGCCGCCGAGCGAGTAACAGACGTAGATTGTTTTCGGGAACCGGGGCATTGGACGCACGGAGTATCGCATGCGAACAGCAGCGACCTTCGGCAGCGAGGCCGAGACCTACGCAACGGTTCGACGTGCGAGCTCGCTCACCGCTTCATCAACCTGCGCAGACGTCTGCGTCCCCACGACGCGGCACGCACCGCGAACGTGAAGCCGGAGTCGATCGCCGCAACGGCGAGAGGGCGCATCCATCCGGTCGATGAGTTTCGTGAGCCCGCCTCGTACCCGGCGGCGAGCATGTAGTAGCGGTCGTTCGCGGAGACGTCGCCGTACGGCGCGATGCGCGCGGGGAGCGAGCTGCGCGCATCGATGACGCACGACTCCGGCCGCTCCACGACCACTTCCGGATACGGCCAGATTCGCTCGCTGCGCGTCACGCAAAAGTCGGCGACGCCGAGGAATGGTGAATCGATCGCGAGCGCGCGGCCGTCGGTGGCGCGGCGGAACGCGTCACGCTGCACGATCATCGCCCCGCCGAAGGTGAGGCCGTCGAGGAGACTCACGGCCACGCTGCCGCCGAGCGGAGGGATCACACGTTTGTCGACGGCGCCCGCCGGCACGAGCCCGTCGACGTGCGCGCGGCCGAGCGCAGCGAGCATCGTCGTGAATGCCTCGGCCACGATGGCGACACCGGAGTGAATCAGCAGCACCGCGTCTTCGGTGATGGCCGCGAGCTGCGCGTCGAGCGTTTCGGTATCGGCCGAGAGCAGGTCGATGTTGGCGTACGGCAACGTTTCGCCGCTGCGATTGAGGATGATGATGCGGTTCGTCTGCGCGCACGCCCAGAGCGATTCGAGCGTGCGGCCGAGCGGCGCGCCGTCGCGATGATCGATGATCGCCGCAATGCTCCGCACCGGTGCCGTGATGCTCGCGGCATCGGCCGCGCTCGGCAGCAGTTCCTGCCAGTGCGCGTGCATTTCGGTCCAGCTCCGACGCGTTTCTTCCGGCGCAATTGCAGGCCGCGCAATCCAGCCGCCATGCTCGAGCGCCTCGGCGACCGCTTTGCGCAATGCATCGGTCGTGTACTCGAACAGCACGTGCTCGCGATCGTTTTTCTCGACCAGCTCGGGGATGCCGCCGGTGCGCGCGGCCAGGAACGGGATGCCGGCGCCGAGCGCTTCGTAAACAGTGCACGGCGAGTTGTCGAACGGCGACGGCATGACCGCGAGCTTCTCGCCGTCGCGCAGATAGGCGAGCGCTTCCGGTTGCCCGAGGTCGGTGAGCGTGCGGACTGGGAAACGCCACGTCGCGGCGCGTTTCTCGATGTATTCGACGCTCGGTATGCCGGCGCACTGCTGCGGCTTTCCAAGGAACGTCACGGTGATGCCGCGTTCCGCGAGCTCGTCGGCCAGTGCAGCGATCGCATTGCAGAAGAGGCGCAGACCTTTTCGCTCTTCGAGCCGTCCGAAAAAAACGATCTCTTTCGGACGCGCGGTGCGGCCGCGTTGAACGGCGGCGGCCGGCCGCTCCGGAATGACGTACTGCTGGATGAACGTCTGGCGCGGCAGCTCGAAATCGCGCGACACCACCCAGTCGAGCAGATAGCGGCTCGGGCTCCAGAGCAGATCGGCGCAGGCGAGGCTCAGCCGCTCCGCGTAATCGAATGCAGCGCACGCGCGCGAAGCCGGCAGGATGTGATTGAGATCGAAGACCCAGCGCGATGGACTGTGCAGCGCGACCGTCAACAGTGAGTCCTGAAACGCGATGCCGAGCGGCTTGGCCGCCAGCGCGAGACTGCCCTCGCCACAACAATCATTGAAGTGGATGACGTCGAAACGGCGCTCGCGCAGCCATTGATAGACGAGCCACGGCGCGACGAAGCCCATCTCTTTCAACGGTCCGTCGATCGTTCGGGTCTGGTCGATGGAGAGCGCGACGAGCTCGATGCCGCGCTCCGCATACTGTTTCACCCACGGCTGCACGCGCACTTCCGGACGCCAGATCGCGCCGGTGTACAGCACCGTGACCGGCACGCCGTCCTTCGCGAGCAGCTCCGCGAGTCCGGTCATCGACGTGCCGACGCCGCCGTTGTTGAACGGCCCAATCAATTCACTGGTGACGATGCAGACGCTCGGCTTCGACGGCGCGTCGCTGTACGTCCGCTCGCGCAACGAGACGTAATCGGGCCTTGCGGGCAGTTGCTCGTCGACGCCTGAGATCGGCCAGCGCGCGAGGTGCGGCGGGAGCTGCCACGCGACGTTCGGATCGGGCACGTGCGCGACCGGCGAGACGTCGCCACGCCAGGCCATGGCCATGATCTGCGCGGTCTGATAGACGACCACGTTGAAGCCTTTTTCCTTCAGAAATCGCAGCGGCGCCGCAACGGCAGGCGCGGCGAGGTCGTGAAAGACGAACGCGCAATCGTCGGTGGCATAGGGGAGTGCGGCAGCCGTGTCGCGCAGCGGTGCAGGCGATTCGTGATCGCCGTCGATGAAGAAGAGGCTCCAGCGGCGATCGAGCGCGGCGATCGTTTCGGGACTCCGTCCGCCGGCGAGGTTGACGCGCTCGGCGACGCCGGCGCGCGCGAGCGAATCCTCAACTGATCCGCGGATGACCGGATCGTCGTGCGCCGGATCGATGACGTCGAGCTGCACTCCGGCCAGGGCCAGGTGGCAGGTCGACCATCCGAGCCAGCTTCCAATCTCCAATGCCGGTTTTCCCGCGAACTGCAGCGCGATGTTGTGCAGCAACACCGCTTCATCGCGATTGAGAAACCCCATCACCGGGTAGCGCTCGTCGGCATACCAGCGATGCGGCACGTCGCGGCGGAGGTATTTCCATGGGTGATGCAGTGGATCGCCCGCGCGCATGTGCGGAAAACATTCGTCCGGCCGGACGACGCTCAGGCCGGGGGAGGTGTAGTCATAGAGGGACCAGGTCGCCTCGTCGGAGGGCGTGCTCAGAGGCATTCCGGAAAATGATTGCGATCGCGGCGATCGACAACGGTTGTCGTCGAGAGGCCGTTCCGGTCGCGCATCGACCTCAGGGTATCACCGCGACTGTTGCTCATCCGCGCGCCACCACGTGGCCGCGTTCTTCACCGAAGACGACGTACTCGCGCTGTGAGTGGAGGACAGGCAATCCTGCCTGTCCCTCGGCGGGTGAAGGAGGACAGGCAGGATTGCCTGTCCTCCACCTAAGTCTGCGGCGCGATGGAGCCGCTGCTGATCAGCGCCACCACAACGCCGACGGCGGCTGCTCCGGCGTGACGATCTCGCCCGGCCGCGGTGTGGTGAAGGCGATGCGTCCGCGGCCCGATTTCACGAGCCGTTCGGCCGGCTCGTACCAGTCGTGAAAGGCGAGATTGAACGTGGCCCAGTGAATCGGCAGCATGAGTTTTCCCCTCACATCGAGATGCGCCTGCACGGCCTCCTCGGGGGTGATGTGGATCTCCGGCCACGTGCTCCCGTACGCGCCGATTTTCATCAGCGTCAGGTCGAACGGCCCATGCACCTCGCCGATGCGTTTGAACTCGTCAAAGTAGCCGGTGTCGCCGCTGAAGTAGAGGCGATGTGTTGGTCCGATCACGGCCCACGATGCCCATTGGGTCTGGTCGCGAGCAACCGAGCGTCCCGAATAGTGGCGCGCCGGCAATGCCACGAAACGGACGCCGCGATGCTCCGCCTCCTGATTCCAGTCGAGCTCTCGAATGCGTTCACGAGGCACGCTCCACCGCTCCAGATGCGCGCCGATGCCGAGGGGGACGAAGAACGTGGTGCCGCGCGAGGCGAGCGCCTGAATCGTCGGCATGTCGAGGTGATCGTAATGATCGTGCGAGATCACCACCGCATCGACCGGCGCAATTTCGTCCAGTGCGATCGGCGGCGGATGAAACCGTTTCGGTCCCATCGATTCGAACGGTGAACAGCGCTCGCTCCAGACCGGATCGGTGAGAAAGCGAACCCCGTCTAGGTCGACCAGCACGCTCGAATGTCCAATCCACACCGCGCGCAATGCAGCCGGCTGCGCGAGCTCGCGCGCGGTCAACCGCACGATCGGAATGCCTTCAGGCGGCACGCGCAATTCGTCGCCGATGAGTTGCAGATAGACGCTGCGCACGAGATCACCAAGTTTGGTCGGGACGAGGTTCCGAAACTTCCCATCACGCCAGTGCGGCGACCGCTCCACCACCCGCCGCCGCTCGCCTTCGATCGTCCCACCCAACGGCTTCCAGAATTTCAAAACCACGAACGTTCCGGCCGTCGCCGCACCGACGGCAGCGGCGAAGAGGAGTTTCTTCCGATGCTTCATGCGCGTGCATTGTGGGGGATGTGATCTCGGCGGCCACACTCATTCCGCCTCTTCGTTCTCGTGGAGCGGCGGGCGC
>DASVRB010000039.1:0-3812 GCA_036388835.1 Thermoanaerobaculia bacterium
GGACGAGAACACCAACATGACCAGCAGCAGCGCGGCCGACCAGGAGACGACCACGACCGCGACGCGCACCCGGATGCGCAAAGACTGATCTGCGGAGTGGTGGAGGACAGGCAATCCTGCCTGTCCCTCGCTGCTCGGTCGCTGCGAGCGTCACCAGAGGACAGGCAGGATTGCCTGTCCTCCACTCTCAGTCGTTGTCGGTCAGCGGACCTTCCGCGCGGCCTTCGATGAACTGCTCGACGATCGGGTTTTTCGAGCGCTGGAACTCTTCCGCGGTCCCTTCCTCGATGATCTGCCCCTGATGGAGCATCGCCACCCGGTCCGCGATCTTGAACGCGACTTTCATGTCGTGCGTGATCGTGACGGTGGTCGTGCCGAGCTTCTCGTCCATCTCCTCGATCAGCTCCGCGATGATGTCGCTGATGACCGGATCGAGCCCCGTGGTCGGCTCGTCGAACAGCAGGATCTCGGGCTTGAGCGAGATCGCTCGTGCGAAGCCGACGCGGCGGCGCATCCCGCCTGACAGCTGCGACGGACGCTTCTTCTCGACGCCGTGCAGGTGCACGTCGTCGAGACACTCGGCCACGCGATCGCGGATCTGCTTCTCCGTCATCTTCGTGTGGCGCCGCAGCGGAAAAGCGATGTTCTCCAGGACCGACATCGAGTCGAAGAGCGCCCCTTCCTGGAACGCCATTCCGAAGCGGCGGCGGAAGTGATTCAGCTCCAGCTCCTTCATCGTGGTCAGGTCCTGCCCATCGACGATCACGTTTCCGCGGTCGGGCTTCAGCAGCCCGATGATGTGCTTGAGCGTGACGCTCTTGCCGGTGCCGGAGCCGCCGACGATGACGAGCGACTCGCCGCGCTCGACGCTGATCGACATGTCGCGCAGGACCTGGCGCCCGTCGAACGATTTGTACAGATGCTGGAGCTGGATGAACGGCATCGAGAGATCAGAACAGCAGCTTGGTGAGGAAGAAGTCGGACAGAAGAATAATGAGGGACGACGACACCACCGCGTACGTGGTCGCGCGGCCGACCCCTTCCGCGCCGCCGGTGGTGTAGTAGCCGCGCACGCAGCCGGTGAGCGTCAGGATCAGTCCGAACACGCCTGCCTTGATCAAACCGGTCCAGAGATCGGTGAGCTGCAGAAACTGAAAGGTGTTCTGTTTGTAGACCACCGGATTCGTCTTCAGCAGTTTCACCGACACGAGGTAGCCGCCGTAGATGCCGAGCGCGTCGCCGAGGATGCAGAGAAACGGGAGCATGATCACGCCGGCGATGACGCGCGGCACGAAGAGGTATTGAATCGGCTCCGTCGCCAGCGCCTTCAGTGCGTCGAGCTGTTCGGTGACCTTCATCGTCCCGATCTCGGCGGCCATCGACGAGCCGACGCGGCCGGTGACCATCAAGCCAACGAGCACCGGCGAGAGCTCTCGCAACATCGCCAGCGCCACGACACTCGCGACGAACTGTTCGGCGTGCACGCGCGCAAACCCCTGGTGCACCTGCAGCGCCATCACCATCCCGGTGAACATCGTGGTCAGGAAGACCACGGGGATGGAGTCGACGCCGACCCGCACCATCTGCCGGAACCATTCGCCAATGTCGTACGGCGGACGGAACATCCACGTCAGCGTGCGCCAGAGCGCCTCGAACCAGAGGCCGGTCTGTTCGAACAGCCGGAGGAACGCGCGGCCGATGCGGTCGAGGATGGTGATCATGCGTCGAACCGTGTCCTGATGCGCACGATCGACGGGCCGTCGATGTAGACGCGCGGGACGCGCGCGCTCACGCTGCAGAACACTTCGTACGAGATCGTATCAAGTTTCGCCGCCAGCTCTTCGGCGGCGATTTCGTCGTTTCCCTGACGTCCGAGAAGGACTACTTCGTCGCCGATCTGCGCGTCCGGAATGTCGGTCACATCGATCGTCACGAGGTCCATCGAGACGCGTCCGACCACCGGCGCGCGCTGGCCGCGCACCAGCACTTCGCCGCGATTCGAGAGCGCGCGGTCATAGCCGTCCGCGTATCCGAACGGGAGCGTGGCGATGCAGCTCGCGCGCTTCGTGCGGAACGTCGCGCCGTAGCCGATCGCGTGATTCGGCGGCAGCTCTTTGAGCCGCACGATGCGCGTGCTCCAGCGCATCAGCGGCTCGAGGCGCGTCGGCTCGGTGTCGAGCGGCGCCGCGCCGAACAGCGCGATGCCGGTGCGGACGTAATCGCCATGCATGATCCCGCGCATCGTGCCGGCGCTGTTGGAGACGTGATGCCGCGGCGCGCGAATGCCGGCATCGGCCAGCATGGCAACCATGCGATCGAAGTTCGCGAGCTGTTCATCCGTCAGCGGATCGCGCGGATCGCCGGCATTGGCGAAATGGGTGTAGATCGCCGCGACCCGCAGGCGCGGCGCGGAACGGAGCAGTTCCACGACCCGCGGCAACTCGCTCTCGACGGCGCCCATCCGTCCCATGCCGGAGTCGAGCTTCAGATGAATCGAGACGTCGCGCTCCTGCGCCACGCGCACCGCCTGCTCGAGCGACTCCGGTCCGGGAACGCCGAGGGTGATGTCGTGCTCGAGAGCGATCCGCACCTGCGCCTCGCTGAGCGCGCCGAGGACCAGGATCGGGAGCGTCACGCCGCCGCGGCGCAATTCGAGCGCCTCTTCGAGCAGCGCCACGCCGACCATCGCCACGCGTTCCGAACGACAACGGCGTGCGAGCTCCAGCGCGCCGTGTCCGTAGCCGTCGGCTTTCAGCAACGCGATGAGCTTCGTGCCATCCGGCAGGCGCGACGCGATCGCCTCGACGTTACGATCGAAGGCACGTAGATCGATCTGCGCGATGGTGCTGCGCATTTCTTCGAGACGTGTTTCAGGAAGAGTAGACATCGAGATTCTGGCCATTCATCGGCCGCGAACGATCCGATGCAAGAAAGAGGATCGTTTGTGCGACTTCCTCGGCGGTCATCGACGCGGGCGCGCCGCCGCTCGCGGCAGCCCACATTTTCGTGTCGACGGAGCCGGGGCTGACCGCGTTCACCCGCACACCTCGCGATCGGACCTCGACCGCCAGCGCCTCGGTCAGCGAGATCACGGCCCCTTTGCTCGCGCAGTACGAGACCCAGCCGGGAAACTTTTCCGGCCCGATCACTCCCGAGATCGAGGCGACGTTCACGATTGCGCCGGCGCCGCGCTCGAGCATCGACGGCAGCGCGCGCCGGCAGGTGAGATAGACGCCGTCGACGTTGACCGCGAACATGCGCTGCCACCGTTCGAGCGTCGTCTCTACCAGCGGCGCGGGATCGATCATGCCGGCGTTGTTGATCAGGATGTCGCACGGTCCGAAGCGTTCTTCGGCGAACGCGAACAGGCGCTCGACGGCCGCTGCATCGGCGACGTCGCCCTGCACCATGCCGCCGGAGCGGGCGAACGTGACGACGCGCGCGCCTTCGCGCGCGAGCAGCTCCGCCGTCATTTCTCCGATGCCCGACGAGGCACCCGTTACGATCGCGACTTTTCCGGCGAGATCACTCATAATCGCCCGCAGGCTACCCCCAAAAAACGACCGCGGATAGAGGAGACTCCCGTATGCCGCAGCACGTCAACGATGTCATGCAACTGTTCCTGCGATGGGGACACGTCGTCGCAGGCATCATCTGGATCGGCCATCTGTATTTCTTCAACTGGGTCAACGCCAACTTCGTCAAAGTGCTCGACGGTCCGACGAAAAAAATCGTCGTCCCCGAGCTCATGCCGCGCGCGCTGTTCTGGTTCCGCTGGGGCGCCGCCTGGACCTGGATCACCGGGATCCTCC
>DASVRB010000040.1:0-23435 GCA_036388835.1 Thermoanaerobaculia bacterium
GTCGGAGTGAAAGCGGCGACTGGCGTCGCCGCACTCCAAATCAGCCGCGCTCGAGCATGTCAGCGTCCACGAGATCCTGCGGACGCGCGGTGGCTCGTTTGGCGCGAATCAGGTCAGCCTTGCTCAAGAACGGGAACTCGCGGCCTTCGATCGCAATCGAGACGCGGGACGCCCACGCTTCATCGAAGTTCAAGCCGGTGGGCGAGGTAAGGAAGACAGCATGCGCGCCGATCACGAGAAACTCAGCGGACGCCGCGGATAACTCGCTCAACATCTCGACGAAATGGCGGTTCATCGAGACTTCCACTCTGCCACATCCATTGTGATTTCGTGACTTCCCACACGAGGGCGACGCGTTGTGCGGCGGTCAGTCCGGCCACGTAGTCGTCGGCAGGCTCGTCGGCCATTCGCGACACACGCTCCGTCCACTTTGACCGGTCAGTCACCGCGAAATTATACGCCCCGGTACTCCGCCCTCACCCACTGCGCATCCTCGCCGCTGAGCGCTTCCCCGACCGCTGCTGCAGACGCAACCTGCCGCGGATTGCGCTGTCCGAGCAGCACGCACGCGGTGTCGTTCCCGGTCAGGAGTGCGCCGATGACGGCGTGGAGGACGGGCTCGGTGTGCGACGCGAAACGCCTGCGCATCGCGGCGGCGGCGCGTTTGTAGCGCTCGATCGCTTCCGGATCGCGAAAGTCGCCGACGCCGCTGCGAAAGTCGCCTTCTCCGTACTCCACCGGATGGTCGTACTTGCCGAGAAGGAGGCCGTGCTTGAGCGGCGAAAAGAACGCGACGCCGAGATCGTGCGCGTCGACGTACGCCTTCAAACCGGACGACTCGTAATCGTCGTCGACGAGATTGCGGTAAGGCTGCACGACGTCGGGATCGATCCGCTCGATGACGCGCATCAAGCGCGTTGCGTCCCAGTCGGAGAGGCCGATGAAACGCACCTTCCCCTCGTCGCGCAGGCGGCGCATGGTCTCGATTGCGCCGTCGAGATAGTGATCGTCGGGACCGAAGTCGCAATGATGAAAGTAGTGCAGGTCGATGACGTCGGTGTTCATGTTGCGCAGCGAGCGTTCGGCCTGTTCGCGCATGAACTTCGGGTCGTACGGATGGTTCGCCGGTCCGTAGATGTAGCCGAATTTCGTGGCGAGAAAGATCTCGTCGCGCGGCACCTCGGACCAGAGTTGTCCGATCAGCGTTTCGGCGTGGCCGTCGCCGTATGCATCGGCCGTGTCCCAGTGCGTGATGCCGTTGCGATACGCCGCGACGATGGCCGCTTTCGCTTCGTCGTCATCGTGCCCGCTCCAGCCGACCGACACCCCGTTGTCGGTGACGCGCGGACCGCCGTGACCCCATGTGCCGAGGGAGACCGCGGGGACCTGAACATTCGTGCGGCCGAGACGAATCGTGCGCATGGCGGCGGATTATAGTCAGCGCATGCCGTGCGTTTTCTGCAGCGATCTTGCCGCCGCCGGCGCGATCATTCACGAAGACGCGCACGCGTGGGTGATCCTCCATCCCGACGCGTCGCCGCGCGGTCACGCCATGGTCGTGGCGAAGCAGCACGCGGAGAACGCTTCGTCGCTCGATGAAGAAACGTGGCTCCACGTTGCGCGCACATTCCGGCGCGCCGAGGGAGTGCTGCTCGAGGTCACGAACGCGCAGCGGGCCATCGTCATGAAGCTCGGCATCCAGACCCCGCACCTCCATCTCCACATCTATCCGATGTCCGAGCGCGCGACGCGCGACGAGGTGTTCGAAGCGATCGACGGCAAACGTGGCGAAACAACAGACGAAGAATTCGTCGCAGCGTGCCGTTCGCGCTTGACAGGCGACACGCGCTGAATGAGCATTCATTCGCGCATGCCGACCGCTACCGAAGCCGACTCCTTTCGCGGCACTTCCAAGCGTGAGCGCATCCTCCGCGCCGCCGTCGACGTCTTCGCCGAGCACGGCTACTTCAACGCCAAAGTCGCGCAGATCGCCAAAGCTGCCGGCGTCGCTGACGGCACGATTTACCTCTATTTCGACGGCAAAGAAGATCTCCTCATCACGATTTTCCGCGAGCACACGCGCAACTACCTGCACACGCTCGAGCAGCAGCTCGCCAACGTCAATCGCGCCGAGGAGAGACTGAGGATTGCAGTGCGCCACCACCTCGAGACCCTCGGGCGCGATCGCGCACTCGCCGTCGTCTCCCAGGTCGAACTGCGCCACAGCCTCAAATTCATGAGCCTCTTCTCGCAGCAGGAAGTGGCCGACTACCTCAACGTCATCCGCAAGATCGTCGAGCAGGGGCAGCAGGAAGGCTCGTTCCGCCGCACCGTTCATCCGCAGCTCGGCGCGAAATTCGTCTTCGGCGTCCTCGACGAAATGGTCACGTCGTGGATCCTCTCCGACAAGGCGTACGACCTCGCCGCGCAGTCGGAGCCGGTGGCGGATCTCATCCTGACGGGAGTGCTGTAAACGTTGTTGCTGGTTGCCGGTTGCTTGTGAGGCACCGCAGGAACCGACCCTAAGGCGATGCCGCACAAACAACGAGCAACCAGCAACCAGCAACGTCTGACACAAGACGACTGGATCTTCATCGCCGTCTGCGTCGCGCTCGCCTTCACCGCGGTCGGCATCGTCATCCGCTACTTTCCGACCGCGTTTCCGCAGGCCTCGATCGATTTTCAATACGACCGCGATTCGTCGCGCCCGCTCGCGCAGCGGCTCGTGCAGCGCCTCGGCATCGATACGAAATCGATGAAGCACGCGGCGCGCTTCGACGGCGACGACAGCGCGCGCATCTTTCTCGAGCGCTCCCTCGGACTGGAAGAAGCGACGCGCGTGATGTCGGGCGACGTGCACGTCTGGTACTGGACGCACCGCTGGTTCCGCCCGCTGGTCGAGGAAGAGATCAGCGTCAGCATCGCGCCCACCGGTGAGGTGGTCGCGTTCACGCACAAAATCCCGGAAGAGCGCCCGATCCGCGGCACGCTCGCGGCGCCGCCGGAAGCGTTCCTGATCAGCATCGGCGTCGACGTCACACAGCTCCGTCTCGTCGATACCTCGGAGCGCCGGCTGCCGCAACGCATCCAGCGCATCTACACCTGGGAATCGATTGCGCTGCGCCCCGCCGGCGCCGCGTATCGACACACCGTCGTCGCCGACGGCAGCGTCATCAGCGCCTATTCGCAACAGCTCAAAGTGCCGGACGCGTGGCTGCGCTCGTATCGCGAGATGCGCTCGAAGAACGCCGCGGCCAGCTCGGTCGATCTGATCTTCAACGCGATGCTGATGATCGGCGCGATCGTCGTTTTCATCGTCCGGCTGCGTCGCGGCGATCTGCCGCTCCGGTTCCTCATCGGCATCGGCGTGGCCGGCCTGCTTCTCGTCGGCGGCATGGCCGTCAATCAAATGCCGTCGCAGCTCGCGTACTACGACACCACGACGTCGTATCCCGCGTTCCTCGGGCAGCTCGGATTTCAGGCAGTGCTGCAGAGCATCGGCACCGCGATGCTGCTGATCGTGATCTGCGGCGCGGGTGAAGTGCTGTATCGCGAACGTCTGCCGCGGCAACTCGCGATTCCGCGGCTCTGGACGCCTCGCGCGCTCGCCTCGCGCCGCGTCTTCCTGGCGATGATCCTCGGCTACGCGCTGGTGCCGCTGTTCATCGCCTATCAGGTCATCTTCTATCTGACCGCGCATCGCTTCGGCGCCTGGTCGCCGGCAGAAGTGCCGTACGACGATTTGCTCAACACCGCGCTGCCGTGGGTGGCGGTGATGTTCGCCGGCTTTTTACCCGCGTTTTCCGAAGAATTTCTGTCGCGCGCATTCGCCATTCCGTTCCTGCAGAAACTGCTGCGCTCGCGCTGGACCGCGATCATTCTCGCGGCGTTCATCTGGGGCTTCGGCCATTCGACGTATCCCAATCAGCCGTTCTGGATCCGCGGCGTCGAAGTGGGACTGGTCGGCATCGTGGCCGGCCTGCTCATGGAGCGCTACGGCCTGCTGCCGCTGCTCATCTGGCACTACACCATCGACGCGGTCTACACCGCGACGCTGCTGTTCGCGTCGGGCAACACGTACTACATCGTCTCGGCCGCGCTGGCGAGCCTGCTCTTCGCAATCCCGCTCGTCGCGTCGGTGGTGCTGTACGTGCGCAACAAAGGGTTCGTGCCGGACGATGAACTGTCGAACTACACGATCGCGAGCGCGCCGCCCGAAACCGTTGCGCCCGCGCTCACTCCGCCGATGGAGGTCGTCGAGCTCGCGCAGGCCGCACCACTGACCCGCCGTCGCGTGGCGATCTGCGTCGCGTTGCTCATCGCCGCGGCGCTGGTCATCGCGTTCCGTCCGCCCTCACCATCGGATGCACTCGATTACCGCATCACCAAAACGCGCGCGAAAGAGATCGCCCGCCGCGCCGTGCCGGACGCGAACTTCGCGTACGTCGTCGCGGCGCCGGTGGAAGGCTTTCGTTCGTGGAACCCAAATTCATCGCGTGAAGACGGCGGCGCCGCGGGCGGGTTCGACGACACCGCGGCGACGTGGCTGGTGCGCAACGGCATGACCGTGCCGGCGCTCGTCGACATCTTCCGCAACCGCATCGAAGCGGGCACCTGGACCGTCCGCTTCTTCACGCCGCTGCGCAAAGAAGAGCTTTACGTCGAAGTCGATCCGCGCACCTCGCGAGTGGTCGGATACCACAAATACCAGGCCGAAGAAGCAGCGGGGCGATCGCTGACGCAGGAAGAAGCGCTGATGCTCGCGCGCGCCGCGTTCGCGACGTACGCACTCGACGTGCGCGCGTTCAATCTCAAAGAAGCGCTCAGCTTTCAGCAGCCGGCGCGGCGCGACTGGCTGTTTCATTTCGACGAGCGGACGCCGCTCGCGCCGCGTGCATTCCGCCGCGTGACCGTGCGCGTCGCGGGCGCGGAAGTGACGCAGTTCCACAAGACCATTCACGTGCCGGAGAGCGTCTATCGCGAGGCCGAGACCGAGACGCTGCTGAACGTCGTTCTGTACATCGTGAAGATCGGCGGCCTCGTCGTGCTGCTCGCACTCGTCATCGCCGGCCTCGTCGTGGCCACGCGCGCGAACGGCCTGCCGTGGCGTCGCGCACTGCGCTGGACGCTGATGCTCGCGGTGATTCCGGTCGCCAGTTTTGCCGCCGACGCGGAGTCGCTCCTCCTCGGCTACAGCACCACCGTCGCGTGGGAAACGTTCGTGGTCGGCCTGATCACCGACTTCGTCCGCGACGTCGGCCTGCAGCTCGGCCTCATGTTCCTCGCCCTGGCCGGACTCGAAGCCGCCATGCCGCACGCGCTGCACGCCGTCACGCGCGAAGGCCGGGCGCGATTCGGCAGGAGCGCGGCCGTCGCGGCGCTGATGGTCATCTCCATCATCACCATCGCCAGCGTGGCCGCGCAGTTCGTGGCGCGTGCAGTACCGGCCGCCGCGTCCGTGGAGCTCGTTGCACCATCCGTCGTCGCCACCCCGCTGCCCGCCCTGGTCGAAGGAGCGCAGGCCTTCTTCGGCGCCATCATCGGCGCCGCCGCCGTAGCCCTCTTCACCATGACCCTCCCGAAAAAACAGCTCGCCATCGTCAGCACCGTCGCCATCTTCTGCGCCAGCATCGACCCGTTCGTCACCGCGTCGCACGCACCGCTGATGCTCGCGCAAGCCCTCGTCATCGCCGTTCTCGCCTGGATCATCGGCCGCCACGTGCTCGGCGCCAATCCCTTGGCCTGGCCGCTGACCATCTTCACCGCCGCAACCGTCAGCACCGCCGCGACGCTCCTTCAACACAACCGCGCGGACCTCCTCGCCAACGGCGTCGGCCTGATCGTCCTCGCACTCGCCGCGCTGGTCTGGGCGTGGAGAGGCAACGCGAAGCGTTTTGGAGTGCGGCGACGCCAGTCGCCGCTTTCATAAGCCAGGCGCCAGCCTCGGCGAAGGGCGGAGGCTCGCGCCTCCTGAAGAAAGCGGTGGCTCGCGCCACCGCACTCCAAACTTCCGGCACAATCGCGACGACCGTCCTGGAGAGCCCAATGCACGAATCATTCGAATCGCGGATCCTGAGGTGGCGCTTCAATCTCTTCCCCGCCTATCGCGGCACCGGGGCGCGCATCACCTACATCTCGTCCGATTTTCGTGAGTTCCGCGTGCGGCTCCCCCTTTCCTTGCGGACGCGCAACGCCGTCGGCACCATCTTCGGCGGCTCCATGTACGGCGCGGTCGACCCGATCTACATGATCATGCTCATCCGCAACCTCGGCCGCGATTACGTCGTCTGGGATCGCGCCGCCACCATCCGCTTCCGCAAACCCGGCCGCACCACCCTCTACGCCACCTGCCGCGTCGACGAAGCCGAGCTCGAAACCATTCGCTCCCTCACCGCCGCCGGCAACGCCATCGACCGCACCTACCGCGTCGACCTCGTCGACGCCGAAGGCACCGTGCATTGCGAAGTGGACAAGGTGATTTACGTGAAGAGGAAAGTGGCGCGGCCCGAAGAAAAACGCGCGTGACGCGCCCGCTCCAGCGGACGCGTTTCAGGCGCGAGAGCGAACCATCACCCAGCTCTGCCAGTCGGCATGTTCGTCCTTCGACCAACTGCGAGGATCTGCAGCGAACCTCAGCAAAAGCAAGCGCTTGGCTATTGGTTTCGAGTGCGATCAACTCGTGCTCGTCACAATCGAGCACCAATAGCCGCTCATCTCCGCCACTCGACCACTGAGAGTGATGGAATCGACGCCTATTTCGGGATCATCAACGACCGCCTGGAGCCCGCGCGCCGCGAATTCCCGCGCACACAGCTCGCCGACGCCCTTCAAGATCCGAGTTTTACGTCCAATCCTGCGCGCCCACCCATCCGCGGATTTCCACGCTTCGCACAGCCTCGCGTCACCGCGCCAGCTCGCGAACCGAGAACAGGCCGTCGCGTCCTCAGCTAAATGCTTGAGCAGCCCATTCGCGATCAAGGCTCGAACATCAGCGTTCCCATTGAGATACGCATTCTCCATCAGAGCCTTGAGAGCAGGTAACCTGTCCGGCCGGTCTACGGCGGCACGTGCCAGGTCGCTCGCCGCGACATAATCCCCACTTCTCAAAACGGCCGCGAAGTCATCTTCAATCATGGTGTGATTAGAACCGGCGGCCGCATCGGGAGAACCAACAGAAAAGCTAGAAGCGACTACGTGCAGCTGTCATAAAGATTGCTCGTTCCTGATGGGCCTTGTTTTTGGTCTTGCAAACATCGCGGCGACTGACCATCTAGGATGACATCTCTTCATCCCATCCGTCAGACGTTCTCCGGTACCAACGTCGCCGCACCGTCCTCAGTGAGGTACGCATTCTCCATCAGAACCTCGAGAGCAGGGCCCTGTGACGAAGCCACCGCTGATGGCGCATTGGCCGCACCATCGTGGCCTTCGATGTCGGCACACCAAGAGAGCTCAACCGACTTCGCATCTCTTGTTCTTTCAGGCCTTTCCATATCATACCGGAGCGTGTATCGATCACGAAGTATCCGATTTTCTCCTGCAACTCTGCGCCGAATGATGATTTGTCCACGCGGCCATAGATCGCCTGCCCTGCCACACCGTACGCGGCCACTCGATACAGCACAACGACGTCACCATCTCGTGATATCAGACACTCGTCACCTGACGTGCGTACAATCGCGTAGTCCTTGTACAGCGGGATCCTGAAATCGCCACAACCCAAAGCCAGGAACGTCACGAATGTGACGAACCGGAAGTCAGAATGAGCCTTGCCCGCTAATCGGCTGCGACCACGACCCAGTGATGTAGTAGGGTTTGCCGCCGGGAACGTCCTGATTCCCTTCCCACCAATTTCCGATGTCCAGAGCGTCGATAAAAGGGTCGTTAAATCCGAGATTACCGCTACAAGTAAGTTGAAATGTTTTTGCATTGCAGTTCGCAGTTACGCTACACGTCCCATTCCCCTTTACAACTGTGCCGCCAACAGAGAAGAGACAGGGTTGATTTTGAACGTCGACTTCTTGTGCTGCGGTGAACGGAAACGAACCGGTCTCCGTGCCGCACTTGCCTCCGCGCATTTGTTTCGAGAGCACCTGTGCCTGACTCATCGCGCTCTGTTTGATGTTGTTGATCGCGGCCGTGACACTCGGCGACGATATAAACCCGCTGAGGAGTCCGACTTGAGCAAGATCAATATTGCCTTTCCCTTTGAAGTAGTGCTTCACAAAGTCGCTTGTACAGAACAGGCCAAGTAAATCGATGCGCCGCAGCGGATTCCCAGCGACATAGCCATACAGATTCTGTCCTCCAGAGAGCCCAATCGGACCGGCCTGTGTATACCGCCCCCACCCGCTCCGATACCACCGGAAGATGTTGTACGCGGTCTCGGTCTCCACCGTCACTTCCTGCCCCGGCAATGACAAGGGCTGGTGGCGGTCGGCGCCGGCGCGGGTGGTGTAGGTGGTGCCGTCGGGGTCGCGTTCGACGCGCCAGACGATGTTGGCGGTGGCGTCGGTCTGGATGAGTGGCGCGCCGAGGTGGTCGTTAAAGTACCAGGCGATCTCGCTGGTTGCTGTTGTGACCTGCGCGAGGGGTTCGCCGCCGAACCACACGTATTCACAAGCGATCGTCGGTGATTGGGCGGTGGTCAGTTCTGTCTCGGCGAGCAGGTTGAGCTCGGGCGTGTAGAGGGAGTAGCGGCGCGCGGACGGGCCGGAATCGCCTGCTGGCGTACTGGCGCTCGGGGCGCTCCAGGACGAGGTGCTTTGCAGTGACTGATAGCGGAATGATGTCCTGCCGCGCCCATACGCGAGGAGTGTGGCCAGAGCGCGCAGGCGGTCGGAGAAGTGTCGCACCTTGATCATTTCAGGCGCTGCTTCAGGCGCCGTCGCGGCGGAGCTTCCCGGCTCTAAACCAACCCTGTCGAACCAAGCTTTACCGGCGAGGGTTGAGAATTTAGTGCCTGTGACATTGACGCCGGCCAGCCCCACTGACGACGCTGGAATCTGCAGGCGAACCCATTGTCCTGGGCGCCGGCAGAGCGCCCATTGCCAAGCGGCTCGGGTCGGCCGTGCCGTACTGGAAGAGGTCTTCTCCCCATACGCGCGATGTTCCCGAGCGCATACGAGGCCGATCGTCCGGGAAGCTCATTGGATTTCCACCGACACGTACGCAGAGGTTGGTGCCTCCGTCGCGTTCAACATCGGATCGGCCTCCGTATACCGCCCCACCTGAAGATGTTGGATTTAGCTTTGCCGCCGCCGAGGTTCTCTCAAACGCGGCAAGTCGACGTTCCTTCGCCGGAGTTCGGATATTAGTTGCTGCTGCGTCAGGCCGGCCATGACGCTGCCTTCCGCAGTATCGATGAGGAAGTATCCTGCAGGTGTGGCTGGCGGGCTACCTTCCGCGTGAGGAGAGACCGCGCCGACGACGAGGTCGCCTTGCACCGCGTAGTGTGTGCCGCTCGGAGCGACAACGACTTGGCGCGACGGATTTGCCAGTACGAGCGGGTCGGCGGAGACACGTACGAGCGAATAGCCGTTTGGAAGCTCGATCGCATAGTCGCCGCATCCGATAAGGCAAATCATGAGACCTGACACGAGAAGCGTGAAGCGAATCACCAAGTGCCTCCGGACGACCAGTTATCCTTCTAGTCTGCATTAATCCGATACGGCTTACCACCAGCCTCAGGAAGACTCTCTCCGAGAGGCTTCTTGAACCAATCACGAATCTTGAAAGTGGCCGAGCACTCGAACGAGAAAGACTTCGTTTCGCAGCTTGCGGTCCCAGAGCATTTCGACTCGCGGAAGAACTGACTATGTCCGATCGAGAACAGACACGGACTAACGTTCGTCACGTCAGTAATTACGCTGTCGTTTGTAGTGAATTTGAAAGGCTTTTTACCTTTTACGCAGTTCTTGCACGCCTTCGCCGCTTCAGATCGCGCGCGGTCCCACGTGAGCAGCTTCAGACCTGCCATGGCACTCTGGACCGAAGGAGCACTCTGAAAGGCGGAGAGAAGTCCTACAGCGCCTAAGTCAATCGTCGAACCGCTCCAGCCGTAGTAGTGCTTAACAAAATCCGCCTTGCAGAAGAGGCCAAGCGGATCGATATATGCCAGAGGGTTGCCAGCGGTATACGCGAAGACATTAATCCCACCGTCGAGTCCGACCGGACCGCCTGCGTATACCGCCCCCACCCGCTCCTGTACCACCGGAAGATGTTGTACGCGGTCTCGTTCTCCACGGTCACTTCCTGGCCCGGTAATGACAGCGGCTGGTGGCGGTCGGCGCCGGCGCGGGTGGTGTAGGTGGTGCCGTAGGGGTCGAGCTCGACGCGCCAGATTATGTTTGCGGCGGCGTCGGTCTGGATGAGTGGGGCGCCGAGGTGGTTGTTAAAGTACCAGGCGATCTCGTTGCTTGCGGTTGTGACCTGGGCCAGGGGTTGGCCGCCGAACCACACGTATTCATAAGCGATCGTCGGTGATTGGGCGGTGGTCAGTTCTTTCTCGGCGAGCAGGTTGAGCTCGGGCGTGTAGAGGGAGTAGCGGCGCGCGGATGGGCCGGAATGCACTGCGGGCGTACTGGCGGTCGGCGCGCTCCAGGGCGACGTGCTTTGCAGTGACCGATGGCGGAATGACGTCCTGCCGCGCCCATACGCGAGCAGCGTGGCCAGATCGCGCAGTCGGTCGGAGAAGCTTCGCGCCTCGATCGGCTCGGACGCTGCCGCAGGTGCAATGGCGGCGGAGTTTCCCGGCTCCAAGCCCACCCTGTCAAACCACGCTTTAGCCGCGAACGTCGAGAATAATGCCTGTGACATTGACGCCGGCGAGCCCCACTGCCGACGCCGGAACCTGCAGGCGAACCCATTGTCCGGGCACCGGCAGAGCGCCCATTGCCAATCGGCTCGGACCGGCAGTGCCGTACTGGAAGAGGTCTTCTCCCCAGTACGCGCGATGCTCCCAGCTCGGCGAAGATCTGTCCAACCTCAAGCGGTTGTACGCGGTCCAATGCTCCACCGGCACCTTCTCATGGCAACGGGATGTGCTGGCGCCGGTCATTATTCGGCTTGTTCTCGAACACGCGCTACGACACGCGCAGCGGCGTCGGAGATATCACCCTTTCTGCGAATGCTGCAGGTCTCGTCAACGAGATGATATGTTCGATCGTCGTCGTTTCCGAGAAGGGTAAAGCGCCGCCGAGTCATGGGAACGACGGTATATTCGGAACTGCCATTTGAGCCTGTGAGGATGAGTCTATTGCCCTCGAGGCGGTATGTGCCAGCATCAGAAGCCGACGGCCCCTCGCTCTGGAAAGACGCAGCGAAATGACCGGTGCTGTCGAAACAGTACTCCGAGACGCTACGGCCAAACTGGCTCACGAACGTCTCGGTGCGCCAGCGCCCTACCACAGAGCCGACGTTGCGTGGCGGCGCATCACTAAAACAACACGCAAGCACGAAGACCGCAGCTAGCCATCTCAATCGCATAATTTCACCAAATGGTGCTCGACGGCATAGGCTTCGTAGGCTTAGGCTTCAACGCCGACGGCGGCACAGGCGTTTTGCACCCTAAGCTGTGGTCGCACTGACACGCTTTCTCGGCGGCGGCTAAATCTGCAAAATCGCCAGGCAAGTTGACGTACTTTCCCAGCTTTCCGCAGTAGTAGTTAGGTTTCTTCGGATCGTCCTTTTTACTGGTTCCACATTTGTCCCAGCATTTCACCACCTCTTTGTTGCAGTCTTTGCAACCCGCCCCGTAATCACACCCCGACTTCTTTGGATTCCATCCCCACGCGCCTTCCGAACACTTGTTTTTTTGAAAACATTCGTCGTGACTAGCACAACATTCGAGCCGACAAGGCGTCTCCCAGCTATTCGGAATCGAATCGCATCCTACGGTGTCTAATCCAAGCGGATCGATATTTTTAATAGGATTGTTGTAGACGTACCGGTACGGGTGACGGTCGGTTTCGAGGCCAAGCGGATCCGGCTGTGTATACCGCCCCCACCCGCTCCTGTACCACCGGAAGATGTTGTACGCGGTCTCGTTCTCCACGGTCACTTCCTGTCCCGGCAATGACAGGGGCTGGTGGCGGTCGGCGCCGGCGCGGGTGGTGTAGGTGGTGCCGTAGGGGTCGCGTTCGACGCGCCAGACGACGTTCGCGGCGGCGTCGGTCTGGATGAGTGGCGCGCCGAGGTGGTCGTTAAAGTACCAGGCGACGTCGTTGGTCGCGGTTGTGATCTGGGCGAGCGGTTGTCCGCCGAACCAGATGTATTCGTAGGCGATCGTCGGCGATTGTGCGGTAGTGAGCTCGGTTTCAGCGAGCAGGTTGAGCTCGGGCGTGTAGAGGGAGTAGCGGCGCGCGTACGGGCCGGAATGCACTGCCGGCGTACTGGGGCTCGACGCGCTCCAGGGCGACGTGCTTTGCAGTGACTGATAGCGGAATGACGTCCTGCCGCGCCCATACGCCAGCAGCGTGGCCAGATCGCGCAGTCGGTCGGAGAAGCTTCGCACCTCGATCGGCTCGGACGCTGCCGCAGGTGCAATGGCGGCGGAGCTTCCCGGCTCCAAGCCCACCCTGTCAAACCACGCTTTACCGGCGAACGTCGAGAATTTGATGCCTGTGACATTGATGCCGGCCAGCCCCACTGACGACGCTGGAACCTGCAGTCGCACCCATTGTCCCGGCGCCGGCAGAGCGCCCATCGCGAATCGGCTCGGGCCAGCCGTGCCGTACTGGAAGAGATCTTCGCCCCAGTACGCGCGATGTTCCCACGTGCCGTCGTACCACGAGATCATCACTTCGCGTGGCGGATCGCACGGGTCGATCATTGTGTAAACGGTCAACGTGTCATTTGCGCCGACTGCCAGCGGCGCGGCTCCGGTGAACGAATGCTCGATCTTCTCGCCGCCGGGAGGAACCATGTTGCTCGACGTGCCGCTCGCACGCTGCTGTGTGTCCCAGGTCCAGGTGCCGGTGCGGACGGCGCCCGCAGGAGTGGCGTCGTCGAACCAGACGGTCTCGGTTGACGAGAGCGCCGGCGCGGCCGCGAGCGGCACGGTGCAGGTCCGTTTGCCCGCACGGTCGAACCAGACCCGTCCGGTATGGACCGCCATCGACAAACCGGTGACCGGCCTGTTGGCGAGATTGAGACCGCGTGCCGGCATCTCCAGTTGCACCCACTCGCCTCCTGCGGGAATCGGGCCCATGCTCACGCCGCCGCTCGAGCTCGAATTGATGATGTTCTCGCCCCAATACGCGCGGTGTGCCCAGGAGCCGTCATACCAATAGACGGCGATGGCGCGCGGCGGATCGCACGGATCGATCAGCGCGTGGATCAGAAGGTTGTCGTTCACACCGGCCTGAATTGCCGCCGCGCCAGTGAACCAGAACTCGCGGACAGACGCACCGGCGTAATTCAGCATCGACTGCGTGCCGGCCGCCTTCTGGGTCGTGTCCCACGTCCAGGTTCCGGTCAGCGTGGCGCCCGGCGGCACCGCATCGTCGACCCATACGAAATCGTTCGGATTGAGCGAGGCCGCCTGTGGCGGCGCGGACGTGCATTTTTCGATGCCGGCGCGGTCGAACCACACTTTGCCGCCGTTCACCAGAAACGACATGCCGGTGATCGAGCGTCCGCCGAGCTTCACTGTGGACACCGGAACGGACAAACGGGTCCAGCCGCCGCCTGCCGGGATATTGCCCATGGAGACGGCCCCGGTGCGTTGTACGACCGCCTGCCCCCAATAAACGCGATGGTTCCAGGTGCCGTCATACCACTCGAGCAGGATCTGCTTCGGCGGATTGCAAGGATCAATGTACGCGTAGGTGAAGAGCTGATCGCCCGACGCCGGCACAAGCGCGGGAGTTGCCGAGGTGAACTTATGCTCGGCCGTCGTTGTCGATACAGGGTCACTGTGGCTCAACGCGCCGCTGACGAGCACCTGTCCCTCCCAGGACCAGGTGCCGGTCAATACGGCGCCCGCCGGCGGTGCATCATCGAACCACACCATCTCCTCGGCGGGAAAGGTCGTGGACGGCTGCACGTTCGGCCGCTCACAACTGACCTTGCCGGCGCGGTCGAACCAGGCGCGGCCGCCGTAGACGTAAATCGCCAGACCGGTGATGGTGCGATTGTTCACTTTCACGAGCGGAGCCGGCACTTCCAGGCGCGCCCACTGTCCGGCAATCGGCAGATCTCCAATGCGCACGCGGCCTGGCTGGACGATCAGGTCCTCGCCCCAGTACGCGTCATGGCTCCATGCACCGTCATACCAGCCGAGCATGATCTCGCGCGGCGGATTGCAGGGATCGATGAGGACGTACATGAACAGCCGGTCTTCGTCGGCGGGCGTCAACGTCACACTCGTCCCGAGGAACGATCGCTCGTTATATCCGGAGGTGATCGCATTGACGGTCGAGCGGGTGCCACTCGCGTATTGCGTCGTGTCCCAGGTCCACGTCCCGCTTGGAGCGGCGCCCGTGGGAAGCGCGTCGTCGAACCACACCAGCTCGCCAGGATCGGGGATGGGTGGAACCGCCGCCGGAGTGCACTTCATGACTGTCAATACCGCACTGACGCTGATGCCTGATTCCGTCGCCGTAATCACGACCGGAACCTCTGTATCACGGCGCGTCGTCGTGATCTGGAACGCTGCACTCGTCGCTCCGGCCGGCACCGTGACGGTCGCAGGAACGGCCGCAACCGCGGAGTCGGAGCTCGCGATCGAGATGAACATGCCGCCGGCGGGCGCCGGACCGGAGATCGAGATGGTCGCGGCCGCGGGCGAGCCACTGCGCACAGCGGCTGGGCTGAGAGTCAATGTTTCAATGCGGACCGGCAGGACGTCGAACGACGCCACCGCGGTCCCGCAGAGCTCGGCCGTAAATGTCACCGGCACGGCCGTCGTCACTGGTGCGGTATTGACGTTGATTGTGATGGTGGTCTGACCTGCGGGCACAGCGACGCTGGCCGGCAACGGCGCGACGGCGGGATCGCTGCTGGTCAGCGCGACGACGGCGCCACCGGCACCGGCCGGCTCATGAAGCGTCAGCGTTGCCGTGAGGGTCGCGCCGCCGGTCACAGTAGACGATGAAACGGACAGTGTCGCGAGTGCGCATGAGCGACGCATGGTGATCGTCGCCCTGTACGTGGCAGCACGAGTGGCGACCAGCGTCTCAGTGATATCCGCCGACACAGGATCGGTCGCCACAGTGAACGTCGTGAACGTTGCACCGGCCGGAACGGTGACAAACGCCGGAATGCGAACCCCGCGCGCGGGACCGGAGAGACGGACCACCGCACCGCCGGCGGGTGCAGGCGCCGTCAGCGTCACGGTGGCCTGTACTGAGTCGCCGCCGCGAAATTGCGCCGGTGAGACCGTGAGACCGGCGAGCTGGACGGAGGTCGCGATCTCCGTGATGGTGCGAACTCCGCGCGCGTCGTATGCGTACGCGAACGTGTCGGTCGCCTGTAGCATGTTCCGCGCTGAGTACAGGCCGGTCCCTGTCGTCCACGACGTTTCGTTGCCGGCGGCGTCGTATGTGACGGAGCGCGTGACGCCGTCCGTTGTCACTGTGTCGAGGAGCGGCGTCACTCCGCGGTAGAGGAATGATTGTGACTGCGGTCCGAGCGCGGAAGCGAGCATGTTCCCCATCGCGTCATAGCTGTACGAGCCATTGCCCCACAGTGCGCTTCCGCTGTTCGCGACCACCAGACGATGGAGGTCGTCGTATTCGAAGGTACGGTCATAGCCGTGGTCGCGCTCATCGAGGATCGATTTCACATTGCCGGCGGCGTCGTGTGTGTACGTGTACTGTGCGAGCGGACCGCCGAGGCCGGCGAGTGCATTCGTCAGAGGGCGGTAGCGTTGATCGTATGTAGTGGTCCGCCGCGTCCCGTTGCCGAGGACGAGCTCCGTCTGTGGGCCGAACGGAAGATATTTCGCTGATGTCACCAGCGACATCGTCCCTGTCGTAGCGGAGTACGGGCGGCCTGCGTAGTCGAACGTGTACGTAACAACTCTGCCGCTCGGGTATGTGATTGCGGACCGGTTGCCGTCGCGGTCGTACTGAAACGCCGTCACATACGTCGAGCCGGCGATCGTTTTCTCCTCCCGCTGCAGCAGACCACGCCGTTCGTAGCTGTACGTAGTCGTGCCGGTACTGTCTGTGACGGAAGAGAGCCTGCCGATGCCGTGTGCCGCGGTGTCGTATGTCCAGGTCGACCTCTCGCTGACAGCGCCTCGCGCCGCCACGGTCGTCAGGATGCGGCCGAGGACGTCGTAAGTTCGCGTCGTCACCGCATTGTTCGCATCGGTCGTACGAACGAGCTGTCCGGCGGCGTCGTATTCGTGCGACGTCACGCCGGTCACGGGGCTGGTCTGCTTCAGCATCTGTCCGAAGTCGTCGTAGACGTACGTCGTCACGTTCAGGTTCGGATCGGTGACGCTGCTCAGATTTCCGCTCAGGTCATAGGTATAGACGGTCGTCGCAAAGCCGCCGGGCGCCGTGGCAAGCACCTGGCGGACTTCAGTGACCCTGCCGGCCGCGTCATAGTCATAGAAGGTGTTCGGTGCCGCGTGGTTTTCGTCGCGGACCGAGCGGAGGTGGCCGGCGCCGTCGTAACCATAGTCGACCGTCGTCTGGTCGGCATTCGTCACTCTGTCCATCTGGGCGGAGGTGTCGTAGCGATACGACGTCTGCCGCTTCACGACCCAGGTGCCGCCCTCGCGCGCAAGCATCTTCTCGACACTTTTGCGGCCGGTCAGTGGATCGTATGTGGTCTCGACTCGCTCGCGCAGATCGGTAGCGGACGTTCCGCGGCTGACGGCGGACACACGGGCGCGGTCGTCGTATTCGTAGAGCGTCACGCCGCCGCCCGCCTTCGTCTCCATCTTCAGCGGGCCGGCGCCGTCGTACGAGCGTGTGTTCGTAATCGCGACAGCGCACAGCGGGTCGACGGTCGCACTACAGCCTGCGCCGCCACCTTCGAGAGTGCTGGCAGTGAGTCGGCCGAGAGCGTCGTATGTACGATTTTCGGCGACGCCGTTGGGATCGATGACGCGCCTTGCGTTTCCGTGCAGGTCGTAATCTTCGAAGCGGACAATGTGACCGGCCGCATTGCGTGTTGCTGCCAGACGGCCCCGCAATTGTGCCGGAACCGTCGCGTCAATCGGGTAATAGACGAAAGCCGTACTGTCGCTCGTGCCAGAGAGCGGCCCGTCGATCGTCCGCCGTGTACCCTGCGGCTGTGGCAGGGACAACCATGCTGCGTCGAAGCTCCCGCCGGGCGCGAACTCCGCGGCCGCAATTCCGTCATGCAGGACCGTCGTATTCGTGCGGACTTCCAGGCGCCGCGGCTCGCCGGTCCACCCACTGACGGTACGCGTGAGCACCTCTCCAGTGGCCGCGTCGTATGTAAGAGCCTCGGTGCGTCTTTCGGCGGCACCAACGACGCTGAGCGTAGTGATCAGAGTGGGGCGTTCGCTCCAGTTCGGATCGCCATATACGTATTCGGTGATTGTGGAGGCGGAGCTGTTTCCGAAGGCTGATGCCGCCTCGAGGAATTCGGGCGTCAGTCGGCACCGGTCTGCCGCAGTTGCGGGATCGCAGTTGACCGGACGCAGGCCGGTGATGCGACGGACGACGTTCCTCCCCGCCTCGTCGTATTGGTTCGTGGTGATGTATCCGTCTGAACCTTGCGCCCGAACGATGTTCCCTTTGGCGTCGAACGTCACCACCGAGGAGCCGGCGCAGGAAGCACACCCGCCGCTGATTTCAACCACCCTCCACTGCCCCGCGACATACCGACGGTAGTAGGTCTCCTGCCGGCCGGTCTTGTACGTCACGATGACCTTTTTCTCGCCGGCCACACGTCCGGCCTGTGCGTCGGAGATGGCGGTGATGTCGTCCGCATCCTGCAGCGAGGTCACCGCACGCTGGTAGGCGTCGTACGAATGCGATTCGAGGATGTGTCCCGCGCCGTTCTTCACGACGCTCAGTCGCTCGTATCGGTTGCGCTGACCGTTCCACGGATACGAATAGCTTCGCCACGTTCCAATGGGCGACTGAACGGTAATGAGCCGCTCCGCCGTGTACGTGTAGGTCCACGCGTCCTCGGGGTGCCCGTCCCGAACGATCGAGGCGATGTAGCCGGTGGTCGGATGCGTGGTGATCGTGTATGCCCACGCCTGCCAGCTGTCCTCGATGCGGGTTGGTACGCCTGCCGTCCATGTGATGCGCACTTCGCGGCCCGTGTCACTGTTGCGGTACGCGACGGCGATCCCATTCGAATCGAAGATGCGCACGAGGTTCCGGTCGCGGTCGACGTGGCCCCACGACCCGTCAGCGTAACGCTCCAGCACCGTCTGCCTGCGAAGCCCCGCCGGCACCACCTGACGGTAGCCGCTGCCGGTGGTGCGGAAGACGAACTGCTTGCCGTCTTCGCCGATCACCGTCACCCAGTCACCACCCGCAAGGGCCGGATGGACGCGCAGCGACGCGTCGAAGAGCGAGCTCCAACGCGCTCCGAAGACGCCGTCCAGAGTTGCAAGGCTGTCGTACGTGCGACGCAAGGGGATCACGTCGCCGAAGCCGGCCAGAGGATCGTCGTCGGTCGCGCGCATGTTGCCGCTGATCACGCTCACCGGTTTGCCTACGCACTCGTCGCACCCGCCGTTCTGGCAATCCTCATCACATTCTTTCTTGCCCTGGAAAGGCACCACGAGCTCAGTGAGCTTATCGCCGCACGACGTCGCCTCGAAGATGGCCGCCCCACCCTTTTCATCGGAGATGCCGTACGTGGCGTCAGACGCTTGTTCGTCTCGTTTCACCTTGGGTGGGTTGTTCTCGCCGTCGACGTACGTGATCTTCAGCCATCCGATGCCGCCGTTTCCGCCCGAGTTCGGAAAGACGACCTTCGCCGCGGCGTCGACCCCCGCACCGGCCACGGGCGTGAGCTGCGGCGTCGTATCGAGCGGCGCGATCATCGACGTGAATACCGCCGGCTCGCAGTCGCTGTAGAGATTCTTTCCCTCGACCTTGAATTGCTCGGGCCCACTCATGCAGGAGCGGCCGAGGCCAAAGTAGACAGTGTCGTCCTCGCCGGACAGACGGTCGACCGTCGGGCCGCGGTAGGTGATGTAAATGTAGGGCGCGTTCTCTTCGACGATCTTCGCCACGAGCCCGCCCTCAGCGTTCTCGCTGAAGCTGACCGTGATCTTGGGGACGTCGGAGCACGCCGCGTACGACTGCGCCGCGGACATCAGGCAGGCCAGGACAGCAACCGTAAAGCGCACTCTCATCGTTCACCTCGCAAATCGAGCCGGGCAGCAGTTCAACCAGTAAATCGTTACGGTACTTTGCATGGCGGCAACCTCGGAATCGTCCGGTCGCGACGGGATCAATCCTTAGACGAGGCAGAGGCCGCGAACGAAACCGTCCGCGAGGAACTCCGAACGCAACGCGTCGACGAGTGCGGTGGCAAAGCCACCACTATGGAGTGCGGCGACGCCAGTCGCCGCTTTCCCTCGCCCGTGCGATGCAGTCGCACCTGCCGCGAACTGCCACGAGTCAAAGCGGCGACTTGCGTCGCCGCACTCCAAAACGGCGCGGCCGTCGTTTTCTCGTGTCGGCCACAGAGTGCACGTCGTGAAACGGGGGCACCGCCCGCCTTGCACCTCACCGCTACCATCTGCCGCTGCATCCTCGCGCGAACGGCAACGCGTCCAGTTCGCGGCGCCGAATGCCGGGAGCTCGCGATGGTGCGATGACCAGGTCTCCAGTGGAGCGCTGATCACATCGCCATCATTACGCCGACCGCACACCGTCAATGCCCTTCAGCCGGCCCGTCATCGGGCGCGTACGAATTGCAATTCCAGTGAAATTCCGGCCGGATCGATTACAAACAATTGCACGTGCGTCCCGTCCGGCACTTCGACGACCTGGAACGGCACACTCGCCTCGGCGAACTGACGTTCGGCAGACTCGAGACCACTGCACGTAAACGCCACGTGATCGAGCGCCGCCCCTGACCTCGGCGTGATTTCCATTGCGTGTTCGCCTGCAATTGTGAGATGCACAAGAGGCGCGCCGCCGCCATACAACCAGTACCCACGCGACGCAAACGGCGGCCGATATCCCTCAGTAAGGCCGAGCACAGCGACGTAGAACTGCCGGCATCGCTCGATCACGACCTCGTCAGCCGTGATGTTGATGTGGTTGATCGCGACGACGTCCATTAAGCGACCGGATCACTGCCCTGCAGGGGGCTCCCACAGCTCGACCTTGTTCCCTTCCGGATCGATGACCCAGGCGAACTTGCCGTATTCGGATTCATCGATCTTATCGAGCACGTTGCAGCCCTCCTCGCGTAAAGCCTTTACGACGGCATGCACGTCCTCGACTCGGTAATTGATCATGAACGGCGCCGTGCTTGGCGCGAATTGGTCGCTCTTTTCGGAACCGATGGACCAGATCGTCGTTCCCGCGTACGGCTTCCCTTCACCGTCCGTCCAGGTGAACGCTGCCCCGCCCCATCCCTGCACGTCGATGCCGAGGTGGCGCTTGTACCAGGCCTGTAGTGCGGGAGCATCTTTGGCTTTGAAGAAAATGCCGCCAATACCAGTGACTCGTTTCATCGAACCTCCGAGATTCGGCGCAAGAGTAACGCAGTACGTCGGACGGCCGCCGCTCCACAAGCGACCTTTTTGGAGTGCGGTGGCAAAACCACCGCTTTCCACCGCCGCGGCACGGCCGCGGCGTTTCGGGTGTGCGCTCACGCGTGAGGCGAAGCGCTCGCGTCGCCGAATTCGTCGATGATGTTCCAACACGCTTCGACGATCGCCGGACGGTAGCGTTCCGTCACATCCCACAAGGCAACATCGCGCTCTGCCAACCGCTGGCGCTCCCACAACAGCCGGTCCGATCCGAGCGGAGCGCCTGTAGCTTCGACCGCTTGCAGGTATTCGTGAATGATCGGGTAGTCGACCGTGGCGACAGGCCGCAGCCAATAGAGGATTTTAGCGATGCGGACGCAACCCTGCGGCAGCGCGACCTCGTTCGCCAGGATGGCCCGAGCCGCCGACACGAGCTTTGACAGGTATCGATCCCGATCTCTTTCTCCCGCGGTATTCATCCGGTTGCAGATTCTGGCACGCAGGGGTTGACACGAACCAATCCCGCATCTGCGCCGCCTTTCCTTCCGCACTTTCCTACCTCCCTCGCTTCGAAAGCGTCCTCGGCGATACCGATTACACTTCGGCCGTGAACCGCGTACTGGCACTCAGGATCGAAAAAGTGGCGATCTGGATCGGCGTGATCGTCGTCCTGTACCTCCTCCGCCATCTCTTTCCGATCTTCTTTCTCACCTTCGTCCTCTCCTACATCGGCAACAACGCGGTGAACTGGCTGACGCGGCGGTGGTCGCGGCGGAAGCTGAACGTCGTCGTCGTTTACCTCGCGCTGCTGGCGATGCTGTTCGGTGTGGGGCTGCTGGTCGTGCCGCGCATGATCAACGAGGCGCGCAATCTGGCGCGGCAATACATCGCCTCCGAGGCCGCGAGGGCGGATGGTGGAGAAACATTCGTGCGGCGCGAGGCGCGCGATCTCGTGGATGGATTCGTGATCGGGATTGCCGGAATGGCGACGTTGCGCGATTTCCAGGAGTCCGACGCCTACGCCACCATCGTCGGCCGCATCGAGACCGCGGTCGCCACGACCAGCAAGCGCGTGACCGCCGAGGTCACCGAATTCGCCAATGCCGCCCTCGTGTTCGGATTGCATTTCGTGCTCGCGGTCATTCTGTCGTTCCTGTTGATCTGGGACATGCCGAAGACGCGCGAGTCGTTGCGCCGCTTCAGTGAAGGGCGTACGGCCGAGATTTATCGCGAAGTGACGCCGAGCATGACCGCGTTCGGCACAATGCTCGGCCGCGCATTCGAGGCCCAGAGCGTCGTCGCCGTGGTCAATGCAGTCTTATCAGTGGTCGTGTTCCTGCTATTGGGATTGCCGTCCATAGCACTGCTGGCAATGATCGTTTTCGTCTGTTCGTATATCCCTGTTGCTGGAATGATCCTGTCGACCATTCCGGCCGCCTTTCTTGCGCTGAAGGTCGGCGGAGTCACGCACGTACTGTGGCTGATCGCCGGAATTCTGATCATTCACGCGGTCGAGGCCTACATGCTCAATCCATTGATTTATGGCCGCCATTTGCGTCTGCATCCAGTGGCCGTCCTGTTGATCCTCGTCGTGGCCGAGCATCTCTTCGGCGTCTGGGGTCTGCTCCTCGGCGTACCAATCGCCGCCTTCATTCTCAAGTACGTGATCGAGGGCCAGCCCGTAGTCCCCGTTCCCGCGCAGCAGCTCCCGGCGAAGGCATGAAGTCGATCGGCGGAACGCCGACTCGAGACGTGACAGGCGCGACTTGAACGATCTTTAGGCATGCACCACAATCGGCCGCCGTGCCGATTACCGTCCTTGTCGTTGACGACGAGCCGCTCGCGCGGAAGCGGCTGCGCAGACTGCTGGGCGCTGCACCCGACCTGACCGTCGTCGGCGAAGCGGGCGGAGGCGAAGAAGCGTTGCGCATGATCGACGAACAGGCGCCTCAGGTCGTGTTTCTCGACGTGCAGATGCCGCGAATGGATGGCTTCGAAGTCGTGCGGCGAATCCCGGCGGAGTCGCGCCCGTTGATCGTCTTCGTCACGGCGTATCAGCAGTACGCGCTCGATGCCTTCCGCGCAGCCGCGGTGCAGTATCTCCTCAAGCCGGTCGAACGAGAGCCGCTGCGGCTGGCACTCACGCGCGTGCGGGAATTGGTCGCGGCGCGCTCGCACCCGTCGCTGGCCGCGTTTCTCGCGCGCGTGCAGCAGCGGACCGATTTCATGCAGCACGTGGCAGTGAAGTCCAAAGGGCGTGTGCGGCTGGTGCCGGTCGAGGAGATCGACTGGTTCGAATCTGCCGGCAACTACGTGCGCCTCCACGTCGGCGGTGACCGCTTCCTGCTGCGGCAGACGATGCACGGCCTCGAAGAGAAGCTCGACCCGACCCGGTTCGTGCGCATTCACCGCGCGACCATCGTGAACCTGCAACGCATCCGCGACACTCGCGCCGCGTCGGACGGCGATCACGTCGTCGTGCTGCGCGATGGAACGCAGTTGCAGATGTCGCGCGCGTATCGCGAGAGGCTGGACCGCTCGCAGCAGCGAGAGGCGTGAATGCGTGGTGGCGACAGTGATTGGCCACAGCTAGTCACAATGTCATCACAAATCCCCTGCTGAAGCGGACCGCGCGCGGCAACAATCGCACAGCGTGATGGTCGGAAGAAGTGAACGCGGCGGCGCCGGAGGCGCACGCTGAATCACGATCGGCCGAAGCCTCACGCCGCCTCGCTCATGAATCGGGAGACCACCAAATGAATCGCGCAATCATTGC
>DASVRB010000041.1:0-6469 GCA_036388835.1 Thermoanaerobaculia bacterium
TGAATACGCGCTGATGTTTCTCACCGTAGCTCTGGCATTGGTCGCCCTGCGCCGCGCGATGTAGTCGATGCGCGTCGTCGCCCGGTACTCGACTGCACTTCTGGCGACGTTCGTCGCGTTGGTCTTGACCGCGGCTTTACCGGGCCTGCTGGCGCCGATGCGCCTCTTCTTTTTCTGGTGCGCGGTGCTGGTCACCGCGGTGCTGGCGGGATTCGGTCCGGCGGTGGTGGCGATCGGGCTGTCGGTCGCGGGGGCGGCGTATCTGGTCTTCGAGCCGACCGGCTCGTTGCTGATCCACGGCGCAACGGACATCACGCGCGCAACGATGTTCGCGCTGTTCGCCGGCGGCATCAGCGTCGTCGCGTCGATGCGCCGGCGCGCCGAGGAGCGGGCGCGCGTGAGCGAGCTCCGGTATCGCACGCTGATCGAGGCGACGCCGGTGCCGCAGGCCGTCTGGACGGCGGACGCGAACGGCGTCATCGCATGGCCCGACGCGTGGCTGGAGATCACCGGTCAATCGCGCCGCGAGGTCGAGCGCGACGGCGGATTTGGCAACGTTCATCCGGAAGACGCGCCGCACACCGCCGCACGATGGCGCACTGCCGTTGCGGAGCACAGCTACTACTCCGATGAGATTCGCGTTCGCGTGAAGAACGGCCGTTACCGCTGGTTCGCGATCAAGGCAGTGCCACTGCGGAGCGAGGACGGACGTTACGAATGGGTCGGCAGCGTCGCCGACGTGCACGATCGGAAGCAGCACGCCGAGGAGGCCGCGTTCGTCAATCGGGCGAGCGAAGTGCTCGCGTCGTCGCTCGGGTTCGAACAGACGCTGCGCAACCTGGCCCGGCTCTGCGTGCCGGCCATCGCCGACTCCTGCGCGATCGACATCGGCACCGACGCGGAGTACGAGCGCATCGTCGTCGAGCATGCCGACCCCGCGCGTGTGGAGCTCATTCGGGAATTCGATCGGAAGTCGCGCGGCGTCTCGGCCGATCACCCGGTCCTGCGCGTGCTGCTGACCGGGAGGACTGAGCTCATCGACGACGTGAAGATCGCCGATCGTGAGCTCGCCGAGCTCGCGAAAGCGCTGCACATCAGCTCCGCCGCGATCGTGCCGATGAAGGCGCGCGGCAGGATCGTCGGTGCGCTCTCGCTGGTCTACAACGAGTCGGGCCGCCACTACTCCGAGGACGATCTGCCGCTCTTCGAAGAGATCGCGCGCCGCGCGGCGATGGCGCTCGACAACGCGCGTCTCTACGAGGCGGCGGAGGCGGCGAATCGCGCGAAGGACGAGTTCCTGGCGACTCTCTCGCACGAGCTGCGCACGCCGCTGACCGCGATCAGCGGCTGGGCCAACATGCTGCAACTCGGCCTCACCGACGAGCAGACCTCGCGCCTCGCCATCGACACGATCGTGAGCAGCGCGCGTGCGCAGGGGGAGCTCATCGACGACCTGCTCGATCTCTCGAGCGTCGTCGCCGGCACGTTGCAACTGCACGTCGACTCGGTCGATCTCGTGAAGCTCGTCGGCGAGATCGCGCTCGCCGCCCGTCCGGCCGCCGACGCGAAAGGGCTGACGCTCGAAGTCGCGCAACCCGACCGCCCGCTGGTCGCGCGAGGCGACGCGCGGCGCGTGCGGCAGATCGTCTGGAACCTCGTCACGAACGCGGTGAAGTTCACCGAGTCGGGCGGTTCCGTCCGCATCGCGCTGTCGGAGCAAGCGAGGCACGCGCGCGTCGAGATCACCGATACCGGCCGCGGCATCGAGCCGGATTTCCTTCCGTACGTCTGGGATCGTTTCCGTCAGGCGGACAGCAGCACGTCGCGTCAGTACGGCGGTCTCGGCCTCGGCCTCTCCGTCGTTCGCCACCTCGTCGAGCTGCACGGCGGAACGGTCGGCGTGACGAGCGAAGGCCTCGGCCGCGGCGCGACGTTCACCGTCGACCTCCCGCTCGCCGCGCGCGACACGGCCGCATCGGCCGGCATCGGCCCCGCCGATCATCGGAGTTTGCTGCAGGGCCGGCGCGTGCTCGTCGTCGACGACGATCGCGACACGCGTCTTCTCCTGGTTGCGATGCTGCGGCAGTACGGCGTGGACGTCGTGGCGACAGCCTCGGTGGACGAGGCGCTGACGGCATTCGCCGACACCACGTTCGACATCGTGGTCAGCGACATCGCCATGCCGACGCAGGACGGCTACGCGCTGCTGCGCCGCCTGCGCGACGTCTCGCAGACCCCGGTGGTCGCGGTGTCGGCCATCGCCAGCGGTCCGCTCGATCGCCAGCGCGCGATCGACGCCGGTTTCGCCGACTTTGTCCGCAAGCCGATCGATCCGGCGCAGCTCGCGTCTGCGGTGGCCGCCGCGCTCGGTTGAGAATGCGACCCGCCGAGGCCGTGTTGCAGCGGGCACGTTTTTCGTTAGATGGAAGCGCGCGGCGAATCCTTCTCGCCTCCCGCGCGTAGAGCAAACGAGTATGGCAACGGAACCGCTCCCCGCATCAAGATCCCTCGACGGGATCACCGCACTTCAGGCGAACGTCGAACGCGTCATCCGCGGCAAGTCGGAGGTCGTGCAGCTCTGCATCGCCGCGCTGCTCGCCAAAGGGCACATCCTGCTCGAGGACGTTCCCGGCGTCGGCAAGACCACGCTCGCGCATGCGCTGGCGCGCTCGCTGTCGCTCGAATTCGAGCGGATTCAGTTCACGAGCGATCTCCTCCCCGCCGACATCCTCGGCGTGTCGATCTACAAGCAGGACCAGCAGGAGTTCGAGTTCGTGCCCGGCCCGATCTTCACGAACGTGCTGCTCGCGGACGAGATCAACCGCGCCACGCCGAAGTCGCAGTCGGCGCTGCTCGAAGCGATGAGTGAAGGGACGATCACGCTCGAAAAAAGACACATGGCGCTGCCCGATCCGTTTCTCGTCATCGCGACGCAGAACCCGATCGAGCACGTCGGCACGTACCCGCTGCCGGAGTCGCAGCTCGACCGTTTTCTGATGAAGCTGACGATCGGCTATCCGAATGCGGCGGATGAAAAAGCGCTGCTGCGCGCCGGCGGTGGGCAGGTTGCGCTCGAGCATCTCGAGCCGGTGCTCGACGGCAACGAAGTGCGCGAGCTGCAGGCGCGCGTGCCGCTCGTGCATGTGAGCGAGCCGCTGGTCGAGTACCTGATGCTGGTGATTCAGACGACACGCACGCATCACGACGTAGCCCTCGGCGTTTCGACGCGCGGCGCGCTGACGTACTTCAAGGCGTGTCAGGCGCTGGCGATGGTGAACGGCCGCGATTTCGTCGTCCCCGAGGACATCAAGCGGCTGGCCGGGCCGGTGCTGTCGCATCGCATCCTGATGAAGGACCGGCGCATGGCGCGCGGAGAACATTCGCCGGAAGCGAAGTTCATCGAGAAGATCGTCAACGAGATCTCCGTGCCGCGGTAAGCGCGACCATCGTCACAGCCGACATCGATCCATGACCGCCGCCGCCCTCCATCCGTTCGAATTCAACGGCGTCGTCCGGCTGACGAAGATCGGCACGACGTACATCATCTCGACCGTGATCCTCGCGGTCGCGGCGATCAACACCGGCAACAACGCCATCTACATCGCGGTCGCGCTGATGCTCGGCTGCCTGCTGCTCTCCGGCATCGCCTCGAAGGGCGGCCTCAAACATCTGCAGGTCGAGATCCGCGCGCTCGATGAGGCGTGGGCCGGCAGGTCGGCGGACGGTACGTTGCGCATTCACAACCACTCGCGGCTCTGGAACGTGCGCGACGTCGTCTTGTCGTCGGAGGCATTCGCGGAGCCTGTGCTCGTGCCGCTCATCGCGCGGCGCGCGGACGTGCTGGTGCCGGTGTCGTTTCTCTTTCCGCGACGCGGACTGGCGCAGGTGAGCGCGGTCGATTCGTACACGCGCTATCCGTTCGGCTTCTTCCTCAAGAAGCGCCGCCTGCGCGTGCAGAGCGAGGTGGTGGTCTATCCGCGCATCGCAGGCGAAGACGCGGCCCGCGAGCGTTTCCGTCCGGTGGAAGGGGAGGAGAGCAACGCCACCCGTCGCGGCGCCGGCAGCGAGCTGCACGCGTTTCGCGAGTACATCTCGGGCGATTCGCCGCGGCAGGTGCACTGGAAAAAATCGGCGAGCGCCGGCCGCTGGATCGTGAAGCAGCACGAGGCCGACGCATCGCGCTCGCTGGTGGTGGTCGTCGATCCGTACAAGCCGCCGTCGGCGAGCGAGGAAGAGTTCGAGGCGATGATCACGGCCGCCGCGACGTTCATTTACTACGCGGCGCAGCGCGGACTCGACGTCACGCTGTCGCTGCCGCGCACGACCATTCGCGCGCGCGAGTCGGAGCCGGCGGCGCCGCTGTTCCGCGCGCTCGCGCTGCTCGCCCCATCGTTCGAACAGGTGCATCAGCTGCTGGACCGCGACGCGATCGTGTTCGCCGTGACGAGGAGCGCCGCATGAGCCGCAAAGCACGCGAGCTCGAAACGCTGCTGCTGGCGATGTTCGCCGCGCTGCCGCTGTACGTGACGAACGCGATCGGCAAGGCGCCGGTGGCGATGTTCCACGTCGTCATGGGCGCGATCTGCATCCGCGTCGCGATGGGCAAAGGGCCGGAGCTGCTGCCGGCGCGCGTGATGCGCTGGCTCGCACTCGCGTATGTGCCGTTCTATTTCGTCGACTGGCGGATGCTCGGCGGCAGCGCGATCGCGGCGTCGACGCACCTCGTGCTCTTCATCGCCACGTATCAGCCGATCGAGTCGATGCAGCGCAACAATCAGGCGCAGCGTATGCTCACGACGGCGCTGATCTTCCTCGCCAGTCTCGCCACGTCGACGCACATCACGGTGGTCGTGTTCGTGGTCGTGTTCGCGCTGCTGATGTTCCGGCAGTTCATGTACGTCAGCCATCTGGAGACGGTGCGCTCGATCGGTGCGGATTACGCGGAGCCGCCGTCCGGACGCGCGGCGATGTTCTATCTCGCCGGCTCGATCGCCATCGGCGCGATGCTTTTCCCGCTGCTGCCGCGCGTCCGCAATCCGCTGGTCTCCGGCTACGGCGCGCTCGGTGCGGGCGCGACGACCTCGCTCAGCGACACCATCTCGTTCGGCGCGCCGCGACCCGGCGTCTCCGACGCGACGGTGGTCGCGCGCGTCTGGCTCGACGACAACGCGCGCAATGTGTTCACGCCGATTCGCCTGCGCGGCATGATCTACGACCGCTACAGCGGCGATGCGTGGGCGCAGTCGCTGCGCGGAATCCGCGAGCTGCCGTCGACCGGCGGTGCGGTGCACCTCGCGCGCGCCGGCGGGCGTGAGGGAACGGCCATCGTGCAGCAGCGGGTGTCGCGCGGAAAGCTCTACCTGCCGGTCGGCACGTACTCGGTGGACGGACATCCCGGCCGTCTGTACGAAGGGCCGTCGCGCGACACGTATTACTCGTACGCGGACGGCACGGTGAATCTCAGCGTGCGCATGGCCACGGCAACGGAGCCGCTGCGCCTCATGCGTTTCGAACCGGTGCGCTATCCGGTGACGCCGGAAGTGGCGGCGCTGGCGCACTCGATCGTCGGCAACGAGACCGGCACGGCGCGCCGCGCGGAGCTGATCGAGCAATACCTGGTGCGCAATTTCCGCTACATCCCGAACTCCGCGTCGGCACGCGCGCCGAGCTCGGTCGAGGAGTTTCTGCTGCGCCGCCGCGCGGGGCATTGCGAGTATTTCGCGGCCGGGATGGTGGTGCTGCTCACCGCGCTCGACGTGCCGGCCCGCATCGCCGGCGGCTTTTACGGCGGCCGCCTTAATCCGATCACCGGCTACTACGCAATGCGCCGCGAGGATGCGCATGCGTGGACGGAAGTGTGGGACGGCACGCGCTGGATGACGTTCGACGCGACGCCGCCCGATCTGCGGCCGGGCGCAGCGTCGAGCAATCTGCTGCGCGAGTACATGTCGGTGATCGGCGATTCGCTGACGTTCATGTGGGACCGCTACGTCCTCACCTTCAGCCTCGGCGATCAGATTTCGCTGGTCGAGGACCTGATCGACTGGTCGCGCACTGCCGCCGAGACCACGCGCGCGCAACTGACATCCGACATGCGGCAGATCGCCTCACCGGCGTTCCTGGGCGTACTCGCATTGCTGCTCGTTGTTGGCGCCGCGGTGGTGATGTTCGCGCGCAGCCGCAGACCGCTCTTCGAAGAATTGAAGCGCCATCTCGCCAAGCAGGGCATCGACGTCGGCCCCGCCATGACGATGGAGGACGCGCTCCGCGCGCTGCGCCGCGACCAACCGGAAGCTGCACGCGCGCTCGAGCCGCTCATCGCGCTGTACGAGGAAGAGCGCTTTTCTCCGCGCCCCGATCGGACGCGCGCCACCACGTTGAGGAAAAGGCTGCGCGAGTTGAGCGCGTAGCGCGTTGCGCTGCCGCGCAGATCGAGACGATGCTGATTTGGAGTGGGGGGGGGGGGGGG
>DASVRB010000042.1:0-8313 GCA_036388835.1 Thermoanaerobaculia bacterium
CACCCAGGTCCCTCGCTACGCTCGGGATGACAGATGGGCGTCGCCGATGTCAGTACTCCGCGCTACTCGTGCTTCTTCCCGAACAAAAACGCCACTCCCACACCGATCAGATACAGCAGGATCATCGGGACGGCGAGCGCGGCCTGAGTGACCATGTCGGGCGTGGGAGTGACGACGGCGGCGATCACGAATGCCAGCACTACGGCGTACTTGAACTTCTGCAGCAGGAAGGCCGGCGTGACGATGCCGAGGCGGGCGAGGAAGAAGATCAGGATCGGCGTTTCGAAGACCACGCCCGTCGCGAGGATGATCGTGCTGGCGAATCCGAAGTAATCGTCCACCGTCACCATCTGCTTGAACTGCTTGCCGGTCTCGACGAAGAAACTGCAGGTGGCGGGGAGCAGGAAGCGATAGCCGAAATAGCCGCCGAGCGCGAAGAAGAGCGTGCCGAAGATGATGAACGGCGCGGCGAGACGGCGCTCTTTCTTGTAGAGACCCGGCGCGATGAAGAGCCACAACTGGAACAGGATCACCGGCGAGGCGACGAAGATCCCGCTGAAAAACGCCACCTTCATGTAGAGAAAGAACGGCGCGGTGAGGCGCGTGTAGGCGAGCTTGTCGCCGGGCGGAAGAAACGTGGTCAGCGGCTCCTGCAGTTTCGCGAAGATCGGCTCCGCGAAGGCCCAGCACGCCAGGAACGCCACCGCAACGGCGATGAATGAGATGACCAGCCGTTTGCGCAGTTCCTCGAGGTGATCGAGGAACGTCATCTTCGGCAGCTCGTCTTCGGGAGTGGTCGCGTCGACCTGCGAATCGGCAGCCATGCGTTATTCGGGCTTGCTGCTGCGGACCGGTTCCGCGCTCGTCTCGTCGTCCGATGCAGTGCTGGATGCAGCGGGCACTGCCGGCGCGTCCGCAACTGCCGGTTCGCTGCTGGCCGGGTAGACGATCTCGGGCGCCATCGTGGCCGGCGGAAAATCCACTGGCTCACTCCTTGATACGGCCTCGTACGGCGTGATGAACGAGTCCATGGTGGTCGGCGCGACCTTCTTCAACTCCTCGAGCCGCACCTCGCGCTCGATCGTGCTTTTCAGGTCGTCAGTAGCTTTTCTGAACTCGCCGAGAGCCTTGCCCAGCGTGCGGCCGATCTCCGGAATGCGCCGCGGTCCGAACACGATCAGAATGACGACAAAGATGAGCAGGAGCTCAGGAACTCCGAGTGAACCGAACATGTTTTAGCGAGGACCTCGACCGGACGTGACAGGCTCGTGAACGCCGTCCGGGAGTCGAATACTCCTCCCTATAATGCCGTTACGAACCTCACACAGTGTAACGCGGGCGCAAGCCGGGGAACGCGAAAGAAACTATGGCCAAACTGAGAAAGAACGAAAAGTGGACCTTCTCGCTGACGCTGCTGGTGGCCATCACCGGAGCGACGCTGTTTGGAGGTTTTTACGGCAACCGCCTCTTCGGCGCACCGATGCCGAACGGTGATCTGCAGAAGAGGATGAAGGAGTACACCGACCTGCTGTCGGCGGTCACGACCTGGTCGGCCGACGACATCAGCTCCGACAAGTTCGTGTACGCGTCGATCGACGGCATGCTCCGCAACCTCGATCCGCACACTTCCTTCCTCGAGCCGAAGGAATACACGGACATGCAGGATCGCCAGAAAGGCACGTTCTACGGCCTCGGCATCCTGGTGACCAAGCGCAACGATCAGGTCACGGTCATCACACCGCTCGAAGGCACGCCTGCCGCGCGGCTCGGCATCCGCGCCGGCGACGTCATCGCCGAGGTGGAAGGCGTGAACACCGACGACCTCGCGCTCGACGAAGTCGTCAAGCGACTCAAAGGTCCGAAGGGTACAACCGTCAACATCAAGATCAAGCGCATCGGGATGAAAGAGCCGATTCCGCTTGCGATCACGCGCGCGGCCATTCCGACGAACTCGATCTCCAACACGCTGATGATCCGTCCGGGCGTCGGCTACATCCGCATCAAAGACTTCACCTCGACTACCGTGCGCGAGCTCGATGACGCGATCACGAAGCTGAAAGGCGAGGGGATGCAGAAGCTCGTCCTCGACCTGCGCATGAATCCGGGTGGTCTGCTCGATGCCGCGGTCGGCGTGTCCGATCACTTCCTCGACAAGGGGCAGATGATCGTCTACACGAAAGGCCGCACCGCCGACTCCGCGCAGGAGTACCTCGCGCCCGGCAAGCATGTGAAGTACGACGAGCCGCTGGTCGTGCTCGTAAACCGCGGCAGCGCCTCGGCCTCGGAGATCGTCGCCGGTGCGGTGCAGGATCACGACCGCGGTCTGGTGGTCGGTGAGACGAGCTGGGGCAAGGGTCTCGTGCAGAGCGTCTACACGCTGCAGTACGGCGCCGGCCTCGCGCTCACCACGTCGAAGTACTACACCCCCGCGGGCCGCAACATCCAGCGCGACTATTCGTCGGTGTACGACTACTACATGGCCGACGAATCGGAGAACGGTCCGGAAGTTCCGCTCGCGCAGCGCGAGCAGTTCAAGACCGACACCGGCCGCGTCGTTTACGGCGGCGGCGGAATCACGCCGGACGTCATCGTGAAGCAGCCGCAGCTCGCGCGCACCACGCAGTTGCTCGAAGTGCGCAGCGGCATCTTCAACTACGCGGTTGAGTACGCGTCGAAGCATCCGAATCTCACTGCCGACGTGCAGGTGACGCCGGCCATCATCGAAGAGCTGGTTCGTCACGCATCTGCTGCGGACGTCGCGCCGGAAGCGGACATTCGCGAGGCGCTGAAGAATGACGTCGATCGCAAGTACATCGAGCGCGCGCTGAAGGCGGAGATCGTCGCCGCGAAGTTCGGCTTCGACGCTTCGTATGTTTATCGCCTGCAGGGCGACGCGCAGGTCGAGAAAGCGCTGGAGCTTTTCCCCGAGGCGCAGAAGCTCGCGAACGTTGCGGCGAATGTGCGCGGCGGCGGCGACGTGCGTGAAACGAGCGCCGGCACGCGTGCGGCGCAGGCAAATCCGAAAACGCAATAGACGCGACACATCGCTATTTTTCCGAGGACAGGCGCTGTTGCCTGTCCTCGACTTTTTTTGTGTTAACGTTTCGCCGCTTTTTGTGAAGGGGATGCGGAATCACAATGCCTGAGCTGGGAAAAAAGTACACCTGCTATAGCTGCCACACGAAGTTCTACGATCTCGGCAAGCCCGTTCCTCTCTGCCCGAAATGCGGAGCGGATCAACGCGAGGCGGATGAGGCGCCGGTTTACACCGCGCCGCGCCGCGGACGCGTGGTCGAGGAGCCGGTGGACGATGAAGAATTCACGCCCGCGCAGCCCGAGGCCGCCGAGGGTGATGAAGAAGAAGGGTTTGCCCCCGCCGCGGACGAGCGCGACGACGACGCCGAAGAAGAAGAGGAAGAGTACTGATCCATGCGCAACGTTGGCTTGCTTGGTTGTATCGGTGCACTCGTTCTCGCCCTCCTCATCGGTGGCGGGTACTTCATCAGCGTTCGGAACAACCTCGTCACGCTCGACGAGCAGGTCAATCAGCAGTGGGCGCAGGTCGAGAATCAGTATCAGCGTCGTTATGACCTGATCCCGAACCTCGTGCGCACGGTGCAGGGCGCCGCGAATTTCGAGAAATCGACGCTCGAAGCGGTCGTCAACGCGCGGTCTCGCGTCGGCCAGGTTGTGGCTCCGGGCGGTCCTCCCGGCGCGGCAGCGGGCGTGACGGACAACCAGCAGCAGCTCGATCAATTCGCGGCCGCGCAGCAGGGCCTCAGCAGCGCGCTTTCGCGATTGCTCGTGGTCGTGGAGCGCTACCCCGAGCTCCGTTCCAACCAGAACTTCCTCGAGCTGCAGTCGCAGCTCGAAGGAACGGAGAACCGCATCGGCGTCGAGCGTGGCCGCTACAACGAAGCCGCGCAGGCGTACAACACCGGGATTCGGCGCTTTCCGGCGAGCATGGTCGCGAGCATGAGCGGCTTCCGCCAGAAGGCTTACTTCAAGGGTGCGGCCGGCAGCAGCCAGGCGCCGCAGGTCGACTTCGATTTCGGCACGTCCACGACTGCAACGACCGCGACACGCTGACATGAGAAGAGCGCTGCTTGCTTGCGCTCTTCTCATGTCGTTTGCGCTCGCGGCGATTCCGCTCGCGGCGCTCGACGTTCCACCCGCACCGACGCAGTGGGTGACCGACCGCGCCGGCATCCTCGGCGGCACTGAAGCCGATCTGCTCAACCGGAAACTCTCCGACTTCGAGCAGCAGACCGGCGCGCAATTCATCATCTACATCCTTCCGTCGCTCGAGAACGAGTCGCTCGAGGAGTTCACCGCGCGCGCAGCGCAGCGTTGGGGCGCGGGCCAGAAAAAGTACGACAACGGCCTCGTGCTCTTCGTCTTCGTGAAAGAGCAGCGCGTGCGCGTCGAAGTCGGCTACGGTCTCGAAGGCTCGATCACGGACGCCGTCTCGTCGCGCGTCATTCGCGAGCAGATCGCGCCGGCGTTCCAGCAGCAGCAGTACGCGACCGGGCTCAATCTCGCCGCGAACGAGCTGATGGCGCGCATCCGCAAAGGGGAAGCTCCGGTCGAGCCGCTGCAGCGCCGCACCGGCCAGGGACAACAAGCCGCGCGCGGGGAAGACATCGGCATCATTCCGGTGCTCTTCATCCTCTTCATCGTCTTCTTCGTCCTCGCACCGATGTTCGCGGGCGGACGGCGACGTCGCCGCGGCTACGGACATAGCAGCGGCTGCGGCGGCTGCTGGCTCCCGCTGCTGTTCATGGGCGGCGGCCGAGGGATCACGTTCGGCGGCGGCGGCTTTGGTGGTGGCGGGTTCGGCGGCGGTGGTTTCGGCGGCGGTGGTTTTTCGGGTGGCGGCGGCGGCTTCGGCGGCGGCGGCGCGTCAGGAGGCTGGTGATGCAGCAGAAAGAGTTCCTCGCAAAACTCGATCAGGCGCGGGTCGTCGAATCGATCGCGAGCGCGGAACGGATGACCTCCGGCGAGATCCGCGTGCACATTCAACCGAAGGCGCACGGCGACATTCGCGAGGTGGCGGAGCGAACGTTCGAGCGCCTCGGCATGACGAAGACCGATCTGCGCAATGGCGTGCTTCTCTTCATCGCGTGCGAAGAGCAGCGCTTCACGATCCTCGGCGATCAGGGCATCAACGAGAAAGTCCCGGCCGGATTCTGGGATGAGATCGCGGCGAAACTGACGATCCGCTTCAAGCATGGGGAGTTCACGGATGGCATCGTCGAAGCGATCCACAGCGCGGGCGAAGAGCTCCGCCAGTTCTTCCCGCGGTCGGAAGCGGACGTCAACGAGCTCGCGAACGAGATCAACATCGAGCACCACTAAAGGCTGTGCCGCGTTCCTCGCGGCCGCCGGTCTGATCGCCGGCCTCACCATCTACTTCAACACGCACGATGCGCTGATCGCGTCCGCTCTCGTCGCGATCGGCGTGGGTCTCGCGCTGTACGCGCTCTGGCGCCCAAAGCCGCCGGGACCGGGACAGGTGTGGGGTCCCGAAGATGACTATTTCCGCGGAGCCGGGCCGTGACGGTGCTCATCGCGCTCGGCTCGAACCTCGGCGATCGCGCGTACAACCTGCGGCGCGCAATCGACGAACTGCATCGCGTCATCCGCATCGTGCGCGTCAGCTCATTTCACGAGACGGAGCCGGTCGATGCGCCCGCGGGCTCGCCGCCGTTTCTGAACGCGGTGCTGATCGGCCACACAACACTTGCACCACTCGCGCTGCTCGAGCAGTTGCATGCGATTGAAGCGCGTCACGGCCGCGTGCGCAGACAGCGCAACGAGCCGCGGCGAATCGACCTCGATCTCATCGCGTACGGCGCAACGCGCATGCGCACCGCGTCGCTGACGCTCCCGCATCCACGCGCACACGAGCGCGAGTTCGTCCTGAAACCTTTGCAGGAGATTTGTGGAGGACAGGCAATCCTGCCTGTCCTAATTCGCAATCGATGAGAAGAGGGACAGGCAGGATTGCCTGTCCTCCACTCAGCGAGTGCCCATCGCGTTGCCCGAGTCGAGCGTGACGCGTGCGCGCTTCACGACCGCGGCGCGGGTGAGGATCGGGTAGGGGTTCACCATCTCGTCGTTCTCATTGATGGCGAAGTGGAGGTGCGGAGGAGTGGTCTTCGCGTTGCCGGTATTGCCAACGTATCCGAGGAGATCGCCGCTGCGCACTTCCATCCCTTCGTAGAGACCGGGCGCCCAGCGATCGAGATGCGCGTAGTAGAACGACGCCCCTTCATCGGTCGTGAGCCAGAGACAGAGACCGCCCTTCGGCTGGTCGCCGATGTAGCTGATGAAGCCGTTCGCGACCGCAACGATGGCCGTGCCTTTCGGCGCGAAGATGTCGATGCCTTTGTGCTTGCGCTTTCCGCCGTCGCGCGCCTGGTGCCAACTGTCGTAGAGGTTTTGCGGCTGCACGCCGACGACCGGCATCTGCAGGGTCGTGCCGTTGAGCGGCGAGAACAGCGCGTTCGCGCGCTGCGCAAATTCAGTGTCGCGCGCCTTCCGCGACGCGGCGGTGCTCGCGGTGAGCGGCTTCTTGTCGACGCCGGTGCGGGCGACGTTCCGGCCGAGATCGGCGCGCAACTGCGCGATCAACTGGCTGAAATCTTCATCCTCGGATTGCGCAGGCGCAGCAGCAGGAACGGTGGCGACGACGGTGGTCGTCGTCGAGCAGGCGGTGAGGAGAAGAAGCGACCCGAGCAGCGTCATCAGCCTGCTCACCCACCCATTACGCACGCGAAGCGATGTCATTGCGCGAACCTTTTTCGTTGAAGTTACCGGGGACGTACGACGGAGGTGAGTGTAGAGGCGACGGTTCAGCTTGTAAAGCTTATTGGAAGTTTTGGCGGGCTCAGCGCGGTGGCGCAAAGAGCGCGGCGGCGACGTCCTCGATCCTGCGGACCGGCACCACGTCGACGTCGGCGCGGATCTCGGCGGCGTTCGATTGCGGGACGATGACGCGGCGGAAGCCGAGGGCTGCGGCTTCGCGAGCGCGGAGATCGGGTTGAGAAACGCTGCGGATCTCGCCGAGAAGACCGACTTCTCCGAAGAGCGCCAGGTCGTGGGCGATGACTATGTTGCGCTGCGACGAGAGCACGGCTGCGATCACGCCGAGGTCGAGCGCCGGCTCGTCGATCTGCAGGCCGCCGGCGACGTTGATGTAGATGTCGTGCTGCGCAAACGTGCCGGCGCCTTTGCGCTCGAGCACAGCGAGCAGGAGCGAGACGCGATTCGAATCGATGCCCATGGCCATCCGGCGCGGCGACGGGAAATGCGTTGCGGAGACGAGCGCCTGCACTTCGATGAGCAGCGGACGCGTTCCTTCGACCGCCGCGAGAATTGCGGAGCCGGGGGACTGACTGCGCTGCGAGATCAATGCGGCCGAGGGGTTCGGCACCTCGTCCAGTCCATGCTCGTGCATCTCGAAAATCGCTACTTCGTTCGCCGGACCGAAGCGATTTTTGTACGCGCGGACGACGCGGTAGTTCTGAAACTTCTCGCCTTCGAAATAGAGGACCGTGTCGACGATGTGCTCGAGCGTTTTCGGGCCGGCGATCGTCCCTTCCTTGGTGATGTGGCCGATCAGGAAAACCGGAATCGAAAGACGTTTCGCGGCCGACATCAGTACGCCGGCAGAGTCGCGGACCTGACCGACCGAGCCGGGCATCGATTGATTCGATGAGGTGTGCACGGTCTGAATCGAGTCAATGATCACCGCGACGGGGCGCATCTTCTCGACCTCCCCGAGCACGCGCTCGACCGACGTCTCGGTGTAGAGGCGGATGTTCTCGCTGGTCGTGCCGAGGCGCCGCGCGCGCATGGCGATCTGCCGCGGCGATTCTTCGCCCGAGACGTACAGCACCGTGCCGCCGCGCGCGAGCTGTTCCGCCACTTGCAGCAGCAGCGTCGACTTCCCGATACCCGGCTCGCCGCCGACCAGGGTCACGGCACCGGTGACGAGACCGCCGCCGAGGACGCGATCGAGCGCCGCGATGTGCGTCGAGACGCGCGGCGCCGCATCAAAGTCGACCGCGTTGATCGGCATCGGCGCCGATCCGCCGCTCATCGCCGTTGCCGGTCCCGCGCTCGTCTGCGGCGCCTCTTCCTGCGCGTACGAGTTCCAGGCGTTGCAGTCGGGACAGCGTCCCAGCCACTTCGACGCCTGCGCGCCGCACTCGGTGCAGGAAAAGACAATCGCTTTCTTGGCCACTGAGCGTCGATTCTAGCAATGGGGTGTGAGGGGTCTACGGCATGTGGAGTGGGGGGGGGGGG
>DASVRB010000043.1:0-13112 GCA_036388835.1 Thermoanaerobaculia bacterium
CGAGCTGCGTGTCGACGCGATTCGGATCGTCGGTCGTGGCGAGACGCGGCGGCTCCTCGAGATTGTTCGACGGCATGAACGAGAGGAGCTCGCGAATGAGCGCGATGCAGTCTTCGTCCGATTCGGCGGCAAAGTGCGCGACGCCGGAAACCTGGTTGTGCGTCTCCGCACCCCCGAGCTTTTCCTTCGTTACTTCTTCATGGGTGACGGTCTTGATGACGTCGGGACCGGTGACGAACATGTAGCTCGTCTTCTTCACCATGAGGATGAAGTCGGTGATGGCGGGCGAGTAGACGGCGCCGCCGGCGCACGGTCCCATGATCGCGGAGATCTGCGGGACGACGCCCGATGCGAGCGTGTTGCGCAGAAAAATGTCGGCGTAGCCGCCGAGGGAGACGACCCCTTCCTGAATGCGTGCGCCACCGGAGTCGTTGAGCCCGACCACCGGCGCACCGTTCTTCATCGCCAGGTCCATGATCTTCACGATCTTCGCGGCGTGCGTCTCGGAGAGCGAGCCGCCGAAGACCGTGAAGTCCTGCGCGAACGCATAGACGAGCCGCCCCTGCACGGTGCCGTAACCGGTGACGACGCCGTCGCCGGGCACGCGCTGCTTGTCGAGACCGAAGTCGGTGGAGCGATGCGTGACGAGCTGGTCGAGCTCCTGAAACGAGCCGGGATCGAAGAGGAGGGAGACGCGCTCGCGCGCGGTGAGCTTGCCTTCGTTGTGCTGGCGGTCGATGCGCGCCTGACCGCCCCCCTGTTCGCTCTGCTGCTTCCGCCGTTCGAGCTCTTCGAGCTTCTGTTCGAATGACATTAGAGGATGACGTCCCGTTCCGCCGCGATGCGGCGCATCTCGTTCTCGACCTGCAGGTCGGTGGCGCGGCTGCCGAGCTTCTCGCGCGCTGCCCGCTCGATCAGCTTCACCGCGGCGAAGTTTCCGGTCAGGACGCGGATCACCACATCAATCCCCGCCTCGGCATCCACGAACTCCACGACGCCTCGGTCTTCCAACCGGTTGACGATCGCTCGGGCGAGGAATTCGACGCGTCTGCCGGCGGCGCTCACGAGCGAGGCATTAAAGCATCATCTCCGCGCCGAAGGAACCGGCGCCGTACGGGTACCAGATCCGTTCGTTCGCGGCCGCAAGAATTCGCGTCACGACAACCGTGGCCGGATAGACGGAGGAGCGGCCTTCGACGAGGACGCGCAACGCGAGACCGCTGACCGGCGCGAGCAGCGCGATCGCGAGCGGCAGATCGGGATCGATGTCCGTGCGCGCGCTTTCGAGGCGGAGGTTCAGCGGCGCGCGCTCGGGACGAACGCGATAGCTCGGGCGATACCAGTTCGGCCACTCCCCTTCCGCTTCGACGATGTCGTTTCCTTTGCCGTCGATGCCGCCCGCCGTCTGCAGCAGCCGCACGTCGGGAGGGACGCGGCCGACCAGCCACGGCAACAGCGCGGCCGAGACATTCGCGCCGAGGCGAAGGTGCGCGGGTGCGTCCCGCTCAGCGTCACAGCGCGCGAGCGCCGCCGCGATCCGCTCAATCGACGTCACGTCGAAGCTCGCCTGATCGAGCAGCACGCGCTGGCGGTCGTGCGTCAGGGCGAGGTGCAATCGCTGCGTGCGCTCGGACCACGTTCGCTCTCCATATTGATGTTCGGCAATGCCGTCGATGAGGACGAGCCGCTCGCAATGAACGGCGGAGCGCTGCACGGCCGCCGTGATCTCTGCGACCGGCAGCTCCGCATCGAATGGGTCGGCACGGCGATCGGGATCGGGCGCACAGGTGAAGAGCGCGCCTTCTTCGGTTGCCACACCGCATTCGGAGATGCGCACGAACGTGCCGTTCTCGTAACGCACGCTGCTGCCGCGCTTGCGGTACATCACGCCGTCACCATCAGCGGGGCGTGTGACCCGACCACGAGCTCCTGCCCTTCGCGCGAGCAGATCACGCCGGGATAGCGGATCGGATCTCCGCTCGCGCCGAGGAGAGAGATCGCGGTGCGCGGACGCGCGAACGTGAATGGCGCGACACCCCGCACCTCGCCGCCTTCGATCAGATCGGCCGCGCCGATGCGCACGGTCACCATGTCGGTGAGCGGGTCGTAGGCACCGCCGTCGACGAGCAGCACTTCGATGCGCCGTTCAGGGAGCGCGAACGGCGCGCGCTGCTGGCGTGCGACGAGGGTCGTCATCCGCAGTAGCGGCACGTCGCGAAACGATGCGCGGCGCAGCGCGAGCGGATGTTCGACCTGCAGCCACGCCGGCCATTCGCGCGGCGGCACGTTCTGCTCGGCAGGGTGGCCGATCGCTTCGTGCAGCAGCACGGCCGCGCTGCCGTTTTTCCAGACCAGCGGCAACGGCTGCGCCTCTGCTTCCGGCTCGAGCGCGGCGCGTCGCAGCAGCACGAGATCCGCCGCGATGCGCGCGGGATCGGTGACGACCGAGTGCGCACCGAGCGACGCGACGATCGTCGACGTCACGCCATCCAGACGTGACTCCGCAACGAGGCGGATGCGGACGTCAGGAACGACGCAGCGGCGTAAATCCTCCATTGCTGCATCGCATGCGGCGACGAGGAGGTCGTCGCGCGCGTCGCTCGCGGTGATGCCGCGCTCTTCCTCGAATGCTTCGCCGTGCGAAAGCCGCTGCTCGATCAGCCGGCCGCGGGCCCAGAGCTCTTCGCGGGTGGCGATCGCGAATCGCACCGGCGTCAATTCAACTCGTACGTGAACCGCTTGCTGCCGGCGTCGTAGCGCACGATGAGCCGGTGCTGCGCGCCCGGCTCGAAGCGAACGGCCGTCAACGTGTGGTGCTCCTGGATCTGCGCGGTCGGCACGGTGACCCAGATCTGCACGTCGGCGTTTTTCGCCGGGAACTCTTTGGTCACGCTGACCGGCTTCGGCGAGCGCGACGCGCGGCGCAGAAAACGAGCCGGCCGTTCGTCGAAAAGCCGTTCGTTCGCGACGATGTCGGAGCCGGCGCGCACGACGATCCGGCCGTCGGTGAAGGGGTGCGTGAACACGGTCGTCAGTTGCGCGGTCGTTGCTGCCGGCGCCTGCGGGGCAGCGGTCGTGGCGGCGGTGTCCTGCGCGACGGTGGCGGTCGCCGCGGGCGTCTTCGTCTGCGTCCGTTTCGCCTTCGCGGCGGCGAGCACCTTCTGTTCTTCCTGCTGCGCGAGCTTCAGATATTCGGCGGCCTGCAGCGCGTTCGGATTGAGGGTCAGCGACTCCTGGAAGCGGGCCTGCGCGTCGGCGTATTTTTTCGCGGTGAAGAGGGTCATCCCCTCGTCGAACTTCAGTTGCGCCTGCGCGACCTGCTGCTTGCTGATCTCTTCCTGCTGGCGCAGCGTGTCGAGGCGCGCGAGCGTGGTTGTGACGAACGGTGAGTTCGGGGCGATGCGCTGCAGCTCGCGAAACTTCACGTGCGCGTCGGCGATGCGGCCCTGCTGCAGCAGCGCCGTCCCTTCGAGCCGCAGCCGCTTCTCCTGCGCGCGGCGCGCTTCGAGTGCCGCGTCGACCGGCGGGATGACCGGCTGCTGACTGCGCACCGAGGCCACGCTGCCGATGAGACCGGCGACCAGAATCGCGATGATGCCGATGAAGAGCGCGGGCGGAATGCGACGGCGCCAGAGCGGCGACGTGCGCACGCCGGTGAGCGTCTTGCGGAGCTGCTGCGTGACCGGTGGCCGCGGCACTTTCGCGACGGTCGGCGCATTCGCGGCGGCGATCGCGCCCGCTGCTTTCGCCGCCGGCCGTGTGCTGCCGCCGATGTCGTGCGTCTGCGGCGGCGCTGCCTCGACTGCGTCGGGGAACGGCACTTCGAGCGTCGGCAGCGGCGCGGCTTTGTTGTCGCGCTCCGTCGTCTTTTCAGCGGTACGGTCGCGCGTCACGACCGTCTCGTCCGCGAGCATCGGCTCGGACGGGCGCACCGGCCGCTCGCCGCGAATCACGGCGCGCAGCGCGTTGGCCATGTCTTTCGCGCGCTGGTAGCGCTTGGCCGGATCTTTGGCCAGACAGGTCGCGGCCACCTCTTCATAGCCGGCCGGGATCTGCGGATTGACTTCCTGCAGCGGCGGAAACGGCTCGTGCACGATCTTGTACGAGATCGACGTGAGCGAATCACCGCCGAACGGTTTGCGGCGGGTCAGGCATTCGTAGAGGCAGATGCCGAGCGCGAAGATGTCGCTGCGGCCGTCGACGGGAGCGCCTTTGATCTGCTCGGGCGCCATGTAGTTCGGCGTGCCGAGAAACTGGCCGGTGGTGGTGAGATTCGCGGCGCCGGATGCCGCGATTTTCGCGATGCCGAAGTCGGTGATCTTCGCGCGGTTGCCGTCGATCAGAATGATGTTCGCCGGCTTCACGTCGCGGTGCACGATCCCTTTCGCGTGCGCGAAATCGAGCGCCTCCGCGACCTGCGCGATGATGTCGCCGATCTGGTCGAACGAGAGCGTCCGCCCCTGCGCCAGCACTTCTTTGAGGTTGTGCCCTTCGACGAACTCCATGGCGATGAACGACGTGCCGGATTCTTCATCCTGACCGATGTCGTGCACCGTGACGATGGCCGGATGATTGAGGATTCCGGCGGCCTGCGCCTCGCGGATGAAGCGCTGCTGAAACTCTTTCGCCTCGTCGTCATCCGCATGCGCGGCGACGCGGATGGTCTTGAGCGCCACGAGCCGCCCGATCAGCGGATCTTTGGCGAGGTACACGATCCCCATCGCGCCTTTGCCGAGCTCGCGAACGACTTCGTAACGCCCCAGTTTCAAGAGGATTTTTTCTCCGGAGGCACTCGGTCCATGAGCCGGCAATCATAACTCCTGTGGATGCGCGGGGGCGGGCCATGGAGCGGCGCCCGGGCCGGGGCCGCTCCACGTCACTTAATTTATGATGTCACGCCTGCAGGTCAATTCGCTTACGGAGTCGAGCTCATGAAGATTTATTCGGGTTCCGAGATCCGCAATGTAGCGATCGTCGGACACAACGACACCGGCAAAACGACCCTGGTGTCGCAACTGCTGTTCAACGCGGGCGCGGTCAATCGCCTGGGTCGAGTGGACGACGGCACGACCACCACCGACTTCGACGCCGATGAGATCGAGCGCAAGCACTCCATCTCCACGGCCATCGCTTTCGCCGAGTGGAAAGACACCAAGATCAATCTCCTCGATACACCCGGCTTCGGCATCTTCATCATGGAAGCGAAGAGCGCGATGCGCGTGGCCGACGCCGCGGCGATCGTGGTCAGCGGCGTCACCGGCGTCGAGGTAACGACCGAAAAGGTGTGGAAGTTCGCCGAGGAGTTCGCGTCGGCGCGCATCCTCATCGTCAACAAACTCGATCGCGAGCGCGCCTCGTTCGCGCGCACGCTCGAGTCGCTGCAGAAGAAGTTCGGCAAGAACGTGGTGCCGATTCAATTGCCGATCGGCGAAGAGAAAGACTTTCACGGCCTGGTCGATCTGCTGTCGATGAAGGCGTACCGCTACGCCGCCGACGGCTCCGGCAAGTACGACACGATCGACATTCCGGCCGAGCTCAAAGACGAAGCAGAAGCGGCGCGCGCGCAGCTCATCGAGAAGGTCGCGGAAGGCGACGACACGCTGATGGAGCGTTTCTTCGACCAGGGCGGTCTGTCTCAGGAAGAGTTGATCGACGGATTGAGCCGCGAGGTTGCACACCATCAGATTTACCCAGTCCTCGTCGCCTCGGCGTCACACAACATCGGCGGCCACGCAATTCTCGACGCATTCGTGTCGCTGCTGCCTGCCGCCAACGAGGCGAAAAAAGTCGAAGGGAAGGATCGCAAAGGCGACGCGCTGACGTTTGATGCGCGTGCCGAGGCTTTTCCGTCGGCGCTCGTGTTCAAGACCTTTTCCGATCCGTTCTCCGGGCGTGTGTCGCTCTTCCGCGTTTACTCCGGCACCTTCCAGTCCGATCACGTTTACTGGAACGCATCGCGCGATCACGAAGAGCGCGTCGGCAAGCTGCAGTTGCTGCAGGGGAAGCATCAACTGCCGGTGACGGAGCTGCGCGCCGGCGACATCGGCGCGGTCGCGAAACTGAAGGACACGTGCACCGGTGACACGATCTCATCGAAAGAGCACCAGATTGTGCTCCAGCACATTCATTACCCCGAGGCGGCCATCGCGTTTGCGATCGAGCCGAAAGCGCGCGGCGATGAAGACAAGCTCGGCGCCGCGATTCACCGCATCATCGAAGAAGACCCGACCATCCGCTTCGGCCGCGACGAACAGACCAAAGAATTTCTGATCAGCGGTCAGGGGCAGTTGCACGTCGAGATCGTCGTCGCGAAGCTGCACAAGAAGTATCACGTCGACGTCGTGCTGCATCCGCCCAAAGTCCCGTATCGCGAGACCATCACCAGGCCGGCCGACGCGCACGGCCGCCACAAAAAACAGTCGGGCGGCCACGGTCAATTTGCCGACTGCAAGATCACGGTCGAGCCGCTCGCGCGCGGCGGCGATTTCGAGTTCGTCGACGAGATCTTCGGCGGCTCCATTCCGCGGCAGTACATTCCCGCGGTCGAGAAGGGCATTCAGGACGCGCGCGTGAAAGGCTACCTGGCCGGCTTCCCGATGGTCGACTTCCGCGTGCGTCTGAAGGACGGCCAGTACCACGACGTCGACTCATCCGAGATGGCGTTCAAGATCGCCGGCTCGCTCGCGTATCAGGAAGCGATGCAGAACGCGCGGCCGACGCTGCTCGAGCCGATCATGCACGTCGACATCAGCGCGCCGTCCGAATACATCGGCGACATCATGGGCGACCTCAACTCACGCCGCGGGCGTGTGGAAGGGGTCGACGTCGACGACGATTCGCAGGTCGTGCATGCGCGAGTGCCGTTCGCCGAGATGCTGACGTACGGCTCGACACTTCGCTCGCTGACGCAGGGCCGCGGCAATTTCCACATGGAGATGTCGCACTACGAAGAAGTGCCGCGCAACCTGCAGGACAAAATCATCACCGAAACGCGCAAGGCCAAAGAAGCACACGCGCCGGCGCACTGACTCTGTCCTTCATCCTGCGCCGCTCATGCGGCGCAGGACCGATCTCACAACTCGGCAGCGATCGTGGCGACGTCCTGCTTCGCGTCGTCGGCGGCGGTGACGATGTAGGTCTTTTCGGCGCCGGCGGGGGTGACGATGCGGACGGTGTAGCTGCCGGCTTCGGCAAAGTCGTAAATCTCGTCGGTCGTGTCGAACTGGTTCGCCTCGCCGATGAGCATGCCGTTGACGTAGACCATGGCGTCGGCCGGTTTGATCTGCAGGATCATTCCGCGCCGAGCCCAGATGCGCACGGTCGACTGCACGCCACCCGGTCCGCCGGAGATCACCGCGCGCGCGTCACCGGAGACGGGGGCATTCGCGACCGGAGTGGCCGCACCGTCATTGCCGTGCATCACACGTGACGCGCCGGCACCCGGCTCGCCGGGAGGGGCGAGCGGCTCGAGCTGCACGACGTCTTTCCGATCGCGCTCCGCGACCGCGGCGGCCTCGCGATAGCGAAGGCCGGTGAACACGGCCAGGCTGGCCAGCGCGACCAGCAGGCCGCCGATCAGGATCGGCACCCACCGCGGCATGCCGGGCGAGGCCGGCTCGTACGCGCCGTCGCGGTCTACAGGATCAGGAGTTCGCTCCGTCATCACTCTCCGTTTGCGACGTCTCATCGATTAGCGCGGGACCTTCGTCGGTGACGAGCGTCTCTTCATCGTCTTCGAGCTGGTCTGCCTGGCGGTCGCGCGAGCGCAGCAGCTCGACCGCGCGCTGCTCGTCATCCGCCTGCACGTACACGCGGATGTCGCCCATCGTGCCGAAGTTGATCGGCTCCATCTTGAATTGGACGTTCTCGATCTGAGCGGAGATGCCGGCACCTTCGAGGAAGCCTTTGAGCAGCGTCGCCTCGTGATCCGCACCGGTGCTCGCGATCTCGACCCAGGTCGTGCCGTCTTCCGCCGGGACCGTGTTCACGTTCTCAGGGAACTCGTGTCGCGTGTCAGTCATCCATGACTCCTTATGCGAGCAGTGTGATGTGGCCGCTGTCCGCGGTCACAGTGCCGACCTTTGCATAGAACAGACCGCTTTCCGCGAATGCAGCCTCGAGCGCGGCAGCGCGCTCCGGCGCGATGGCGATGAGCAATCCGCCGGAAGTCTGGGCATCGCACAAAAGGACATACTCCGCTTCTTCGACGGAAATGCGCACGCGACCGCGGAACGTGTTCGCGTTGCGCATCGTCCCTTCCGGCCGTAGCCCGCGTGCGAGCGCCTCGCGTGCACCGCTGAGGACCGGCACGGCCGCCGCGCTCAGCTCCGCGCCGACGCCCGCTCCTTCACACATTTCGAGGAGGTGTCCGATGAGGCCGTAGCCGGTGACGTCGGTGGCCGCGCTGGCGCCGGCGGCGAGCATCGCCTTCGACGCGTCGCGGTTGAGGGTCGTCATCCAGCGCACCGCCTCGTCGAGCGGCGGCGCCGCGCGAAAGAAGCTCTTGCGCCGGTTCGCGCTTACCAGAATGCCGTTGCCGATCGGCTTGGTGAGGTAGAGAAGATCGCCGGCCCGCGCGGTGGAGTTCCGCACGAGTTTGTTGACCGCGACGACGCCGGTCACCACCAGTCCGTACTTCGGGACATCGTCAATGATGGTGTGACCGCCGGCGATGGAGAAACCCGCTTCGACCGCTTTGTCGGCGCCGCCGCGCAGGATCTGCTCGAGCACGTCCAGCGGCAGTTTGTCGGTCGGAAAACCAGCAATGGCGAGGCCGAGAATCGGCGTCGCGCCCATGGCGTAAATGTCGGAGATGGCGTTGGTGGCGGCGATCTGGCCGAACAGATAGGGCTCGTCGACGATGGGCGTGAAAAAGTCGACGGTCTGGGCGATCGCGGTGTCGCCGGCGATGCGGATCACTGCCGCGTCATCGGCGGTCGAGGTTCCGACAAGAAGGTTCCCAACCCCTTCACTAGAGGGGAGTCGGGAAAGGATCGAGCGCAGGTCATCCTGACCCAGCTTGCACGCTCAGCCACCGGTCGTCGCGAACGACGAGAGCGCCGGATAACGACGCAGTGAGTGCTTCACGTGGGCGATCTTATCGCGGGGCCGACGGGGACCGACCGGGGGCCTCCGGCGGGCCGGCACGGCCGGCGGCGTTTGCGTTCGCACGGACCCCGCTCAACGCGACACGCACGCGTTCAGCCTTGGGCAACCAACGCTGCCGGCCGTGCCGGCCCGCCGGAGGCCTCTCGTCGTCTCTGTCGTCAGTTCGGCGCGATGACCTCGCCGAGGACGGCGGCGCGTGCGGCTTCGACGGCGGCGAGGATCTCCTGGTACAGGTTGTACTTCAGATCCTCGGAGAGCTCCGCGTCGCGGTTCACGATCTCCGCGATCTGCGCGGCGTAGTGTGACGCTGCGGGAAGACGCTCGCCGATCTCGCAAATCTGGCGGAAGCCGAACGTCAGCTCCTCTTCCAGACGCTGGCGGAACGAGCCGTTCACTACATCATCTTCGAGTGTTGCGTAGTCGACGTTCATTTCGCCGTGTAGCTCGCTTTCACCGTCGATCCGTCACGCGCGATCGTTGCTGTCACGCCGCGCTTTTCCAGGAAGGCGCGGTACGCCGTTGCGAACGCGGTGGCTCGCTCTTCCGACTCCCACTTCGTCTCGATCGAGACCTTGCCGTTGCGGCTCACCAGCGCGCGATCGTTCACCCAGCCGCGCGCGTTGTCCGCGCCGACCAGAAAGCGCCAGTGAAACTCGCCGAGATGTTCGGCCGAGATCACGTTCGCCGGAGCGGCCGCATCGAATGCCGCCGGTTTGAACGAGCGCGCAAAGTACTCCTCCGGGTGGAGAATCTCGCGCGTCGTGCGCGGCGGATTCGCGTGCACGCGATCGAGCTCTTTCCAGCCGCCGCGGCGATACGCCGCCACCACGAACTTGAAGCCTTCGAGATACGGGAACTTCAGCATCTCGGCGAAATACTTCGGCGTCGAGGGGTCGATCATCTGCTCGGCCTGCGCGGCGGAGCCGATCATCCCGAGCATCGCGTCGTTGCTGATCACTTCTTCAAAGTCGACGTTCGACTTGGCGAGCATGTGCGCGACCATCACCAGCACCGCCTCCCCTTCCAGCACCGCGTGGTAGGCGAGGTTCGCATCGGTGTCGCGCATCAGCGCCTTCTCTTTTTTCGAGAGGTCGAAATGCTGATCCTGCAGCGCGTGCATCAGCTCGTGGATCATCACCGTCTCTTCGAGCAGCTTCGGATCCGCAAGCTGGGCTGCACCTTCCGGGAGCTTCGGCAACTGCTTGATCGAGTAGTAGGTGTGCGACTGCGGGTCGTAGAACGCCAGCACCTGCGCCTCGTAGAGCGCGAGGAGCTTCGGCACGAGCTGCTTGTTCTCCACGTCGACGAGCTGCAGCGCGCGGAGCATGGTGGCCCAGTCGTCGAGCGAGTACGGCGTCAGCGTCTCCATCTGCGTGCGCAGATGCGTGGAGAGATCGGCCCGATCGATCGTGACGTTTTTGACGTCATGAACGAACTTCCGTCCGCGAATCTCTTCGACCGCTTTCATCCCCGGCGCGAGCGGAGAAGCCTGCGTGCAGGAGGCGAGAAGAAGAACGAGAAGGAGCCGTCCGGCCCGGACCGTGGTCATGGGCTGCGGAACCCGCTGTTTGTCGTCACCATTCCTGTGTAGAATGCCGCGCAATTCAGCCCATGGAGCGCGGCGACACCGAGCGTATCGACATCACGATCAGCAGCCGCTTCGAGAACATCGAACTGGTTCAGGTCATCGCGGAGCATCTCTGTGAAAACGCAGGGGTGGACGAGGATGGTTCTCACTGGATCGGTATGGCGGTACGCGAAGCTGTGGCGAACGCAATCAAACACGGCAACAAGCTCGACGTGCGTAAAAAAGTGAACGCGACGTTCGAGCTCGAGGGTTTCGAGCTGGAGATCACGATCTCGGACGAGGGGCAGGGTTTCGATCCCGAGAAAGTGAGCGATCCGCTCAACCCGCAGAACCTCATGAAGACAAGCGGCCGAGGCATCTTCTACATGAAGACGTTCATGGACCAGGTCCAGTACACGTTCAACGCCGCCGGCGGCACGTCGCTCGTGATGACGAAGAACCTGGCCAAGGGCAACGGCATCGCTACGACGAAAGCCTGATTTCCAAGAAGGAGAAACGAATCATGAAAGCGAATACCCGGACCGTCGACAACGTCGAGATCATCGCCCTGCAGGGGAAGATCACGATTGGAGCGGGCGACACGCAGCTCCGCGAAGTGATCAGCAACGCCGTGAACGGCGGCAAGACCAACGTGCTGCTGGACCTCTCGGGCGTGACGACGATCGACTCGTCCGGCATCGGTGAGCTGGTCGGCTCGTACACGACCGTCACCAACCGCGGCGGCAAGCTCAAGCTCCTCCACCTCCCCGCGAAGCTCAACGAACTGCTGCACGTCACGCAGCTCATCACCGTCTTCGAGGTCTACGAGAACGAGAGCGAAGCGGTCGCGAGCTTCTGATCGCCCGCAACACTGACCTGTCCACGCGAACGGCGGCCGCTCAGGCCGCCGTTTTCACTTCCACCGCACGATTTCAGAACCCGCGGCTGCGACGTCCGGTCGACGCGTCAGGCCCGCCGCGCTGTCTGCCGAACAGCGTCATCGGAATGCTGTTCGTGTAGACGACCTCATTGCGCTCGAGCCACAAGGGGAAGAGCGTGTCGGCGAGCTGCGGATCGGAGATCGCGTTCTCTTTCATCCCGATCAACTGCCGGAACGGCGCGGTATCGCCGAGGAAGTTGACCTTGAGCCGGAACGCAGCGGGAGGAGGACGGAGCGACGCGGTCGGCGGCACCACGTACTGCAGGCGTGCCGCGGTCGAGAACGACTTCTTGCCGCCCGGCGGAATCTCGATGAGCCGCGGCAGCAACTGATTTCCCGGTACCTCGGAACCGATGCTGACGGTGATCGTGTTGGCCTCGGCGTCGTAGCTCGTCTCCGGCACCATCTCGGCGATGGCAATCGGGGTGGAGCGGAGGTTCGTCACCTCGTACGTGATCGGGATCTGCGCTCCCGGCCGCGCCTCCTCGGCGGCGACCTGCGCATCGACGCGCACCGAATTCTCGGTACCGACGATCCGCCGCGGCTCGTCCATGTCGATCGCCGGCGCCGACACACAACCACAAAGCAGAAGGAGGACGCTCACCCACGATTTCATAGTGCGTGCGTGAACGTCCTCCTCGCGAATCAAATGCCCTTCAGTAGCGGCGGCTGGCGCGACGGTCGGCACCGTTGAGCGAAGCGGCCTGCGCCCGAGGCGAGAAGCGAATCGGCACCGTGTTCAGCAGGATCGTGTCGTTCGACTCGAACCAGCGCTCGAACTGCGCGTCCGTGAGCGTCGCGCCGGTCCGCTGCTCCGGCTTCTGCTGCGCGATCAGCGCGGCAAACGGTTCTAGCTGACGAAGCACCGTCACCTTCACCTGCACGAGTCCGGACGATGCTTTGTTGCGGAGGCTGGCGAGCTTGAACGCGGCCGGCACTCCGGTCTTGAACACGCGCTTGTGGCCCGGCGCGATCAGAACGAGCTGCGGCATCTTTCCATCCGGCGGTACTTCGGCACCGATGGAAAGCGTCATCGTGCGCGAGTCTTCTTCGTAACTGGCGCTCGCCTCGCGGTAGGCGATGGCGACGGGTGAGGAGCTGAAGTTCTGGACCTGGTAAGCGATGCCGATCGGAGCGCCGGGCGTGACGGTCTCCTGGAGGAGGATGGCGTCGATGCGAACATCGTCTTCGCGGCCGACCGCGCGTCGAGGATCGTCGACGGCGTCGATGGACGTCGCCGCGCTGGCCGCCGCCGCGTGAATCAAAGCAATGACTGCAATGAGCGTGTAGAAGAGTTTCGACGCCTTCATGAATCCTCCCCGCCGTCGGGGAAGTGACGGGCTCGATCAAATCCGGCTCCTGCACCGGAGATCGGCGAGCACCTCGGAACGGCACGTTTTCAATGAGTGGTGTTCCGGCGGCCATCGGAGCCCAGTTGCGCCGCGTCGCCGGGTTGGACCCTCAGCTTGAAGTGTGCCATCTGCACGCGGGTGCGTG
>DASVRB010000044.1:0-5194 GCA_036388835.1 Thermoanaerobaculia bacterium
GTGCCGGCGGGGGCGGAGATCGTCGAGGGGGCCGGGCGGTATGTGATGCCGGGGCTGGTCGACGCGCATGTGCATCTCGAGTATTTCGACGATCCGGCGCTGCTTCGGCTGTTTCTTGCGCACGGCGTCACCACGGTGCGCAACATGGATGGGCGGCCGCAGATCGTGGCGTGGCGTGATGCGATTCGGGAGCGCACTCTCATTGGGCCGCGCATCGTCACGGCGGGGCCGATCCTCGACGGCGCGCCGCCGCTGCTTCCGGACAATCTTTCCATCGCCACACCGGCTGCCGGTCGCGAGGCGGTGGCGGCGCAGGCGGCGCTCGGCTACGACTTCGTCAAGGTCTACACGAATCTCGCTCCTGACGTTTATGCCGCCATTGTGGAAGAGGCACGCGCGCGTGGGTTGCGTGTGGCCGGTCATGTGCCGCGCGCGATTTCTGTCGCCACCGCTGCTGCCAGTCAGGCGTCGATCGAGCACCTTGCCGACATTGGGCGGTGGGCGGAAGCGGACGATTCGCCGTATCGCGGCAAGTTTCACTGGTCGAAGCTCGTTCTCGCCGCGCCGCTCGACGCGCAGAAAGTGGCGAATGTCGCGGATCAACTGGCGGCCGCGGGGACGCACGTCGTGCCGACGATGGTGCAGGTCGCGCGTTCCGTCGCAACTGAAGCGCGCCTCACGCAATGGCTGGCCGAGCCGGAAGTCGCGCAATTGCCGGTGCAATTTCGCGATGAGTGGGCGAGCCGCGTTCGCCGCGCTTCATCGCGACTGGAGGGGGAGGACTGGCAGATCGTCGAACGCGGCGTGCAGCAGCGGCGCGACGTCGTCCGTGCGCTGCATGACGCGAACGTACAACTGCTGGTCGGCACCGACACCCCCAATCCATTCGTCGTTCCCGGTGCCGCGGTGCAGGAAGAACTGCAACATCTCGTCGACGCCGGCCTGCCGATCGCTGCCGTGCTCGTCGCGGCGACGCGTGCGCCGTGCGAATTTCTCCGCCTCGACTGCGGCGTCATTGCAGCGGGAAAGCGCGCAGACCTTCTGATCATGGACCGCAATCCGCTGCAAAGCGTCGCGAACGTTCGTCCCGGCGCGGTCATGGTGGGCGGTCGCTTCTTCAGTCGCGAATGATGAGCGCGGGGCGCTGCTTCCGGCAGCGGGCCTCTGCTGTGCAAGAGCGGTGATCGTGGGAACCGCGCGCGACGTAACTGATGAGATTGCCCCGACCGGTATTGCCGGGCTCGATGAAGTGCTTCGGGGCGGACTGCCGCGGCACCAGATGTATTTCATTCAGGGCGATCCGGGCGCGGGGAAAACGACGCTCTCGTTTCAGTTTCTGACCGAGGGCGTGCAGCGCGGCGAGAAAACCTTGTATGTGACGCTGTCCGCCTCCGCGCGCGATCTTGCGCGTGTGGCGCGGTCGCACGGCTGGGACCTCACCGGCATCGACATCTACGAGCAGTTCCAGACGGCCGCCGGCACCGACACGACGATTTTCCGTCCCGCGGAAATCGAGCTGGCCAAGACCGTCCGCGCGATTCTCGACGCGATCGACGAGCGCCAGCCCGACCGTGTGGTGATCGACTCACTCGCGGAAATCCGGCTCCTCTCCGAAAGCGCGCTGCGCTACAGAAAACAGTTGCTGACGCTCAAGGAGTTCTTTCGCGATCGCCGCATCACGGCGCTCGTGCTCGACGATCGCACCGCCTCCTCCGACTCGGAAATCCAGGGCCTCGCGGAGGGCGTAATCGTCCTCTGCGCCTCGGCGCCGATGTACGGCAACACGCGTCGCCGTCTCGAAGTGCGGAAGATGCGCGGCGTCTCGTTTCGCGGCGGTTTTCACGATTTCACGATTGAAAAAGGTGGCCTGACCGTCTTCCCGCGTCTCAGTGCCGGCGAGCACAAGGCGGCGCAGCACGAAGGGCTCATTCTCAGCGGCATTCCTGAAATGGACGCGCTGGTCGGCGGCGGTCTGGAGCGAGGTACGACCACGATGATCATGGGGCCCGCGGGCGTCGGAAAATCGTCGCTCGCGCTTCAGTTCGCGACCGCGGCAGCGACCGCGGGGGAGCGGGTTGCGTTCTTCATTTTCGAGGAGCATCGCAGTGTTTTCCTGAAGCGCGCCGCGTCCCTCGGATTCGACGTGCCGACGCACATCAATTCAGGACACATCCTCGTGCACCAGATCGATCCGGCCGAGATGTCGGCCGGTGAGTTCGCCTATGCGATCCGCAAGTCGGTGGAGCAGGAGGAGAGCTCCGTCATCATCATCGACAGTCTGAACGGCTACTTCAATGCGATGCCGGAGGAGCACTTCCTCACGCTGCATCTGCACGAGCTTCTCAGCTATCTCGCCGAAGCTGCCGTCACCACCATCCTCATCGTCTCGCAGCACGGCGCGCTCGGACACGTCTCATCGCCCGTCGACGTCAGCTATCTCGCCGACGCCGTGATTCTGCTGCGCTATTACGAGACGCGCGGCGCCTTCCGGCGTGCGATTTCGATGCTCAAGAAGCGGACGAGCGTCCACGAACAGAGCGTGCGCGATTACCAGCTCACGGCGAAAGGAGTGCGCGTCGGCAACGTGCTCGAAGAGTTCCGCGGAATTCTGTCGGGCATGCAATCGACCGACACGCCGGTCCCGACGAAGCCGGTCGAAGCGCCGTAGCCGCGTTACGCCGGCGGCGCGTCGTCGTCGAGTAGCGGAAGCCACACCACGAACTCCGCTCCTTTGCCCTCTCCCTCACTGAACGCGTCGATTGCACCGCCGTGGTTTTCGACGAGGTGCCGCACGATGGCCAGTCCCAATCCGAGGCCGGCGTGCGGGCGCTTCGTTCCCCCCTCGGCCTGGCGATAGCGCTCGAAGACGTGGGGGAGGAAGTCGGCGGACATCCCTTCGCCGGTGTCGCGAACGCGGATCGCGGCGTGGTTCTCTTCGCGCGTGAGCGAGACGTGCACCGAGCCGCCTTTCGGCGTGAACTTGATCGCGTTCGAGATGAGATTCCAGCCGACCTGCTGCAGGCGGATCTCGTCGACCAGCGCGCGCAGCGGCTCGGCGGGAACGTCGACCGTGAGGGTGATGCCCTGCTCCGCCGCAGCAGCGCGGAACGTGGCGGCGATGTTCTGTACGAGCGGCGCGAGCGTCACCTCTTCCGGCGCGATCATCACCTTGCCGGCGATGATCTTCGAGACGTCCATCAGGTCTTCGACGATGTGCGCCTGCACTTTCGTGCTCGACTCGATCATCGTCAGGGCCATGGTCCGATCCTCTTCCGGGAGATCGCCCATCTTCAGCATCTCGATCCAGCCGCGAATCGCCGTCATCGGCGAGCGCAACTCGTGGCCAAGCGTCGCCAGAAAATCGTCTTTTGCGCGGGTGGCCGCTTCGTGCACGCGTGCGATTTCCACGGCCGATTCGGCGAGTTGATCGAGGAGCCGCTTCACCTCGTATTGACGGCAGCGGCTGCGCAGTGCGGCATCGGTTGCGGTGACGAACGCCGCGATGCCGAGGGGCCGCTCCAGCAGGACCAGTTGTGCGCGCGAGCCGAGCAGCTCAGTCGCGGCCGACGCCGCATTTTCGACGTCGCCGGCGAACAACAGAATCGGCAGCTCCGACCACGCCTGCTGCGCGTCGAGCACTTCGCGCAGCGCGGCGACCGATTCGCTGTCGTCCAGTGCCTCGGACGCGATGAGCGCCACGCCGGCCCCTTTTTCGACCTCGCGCGCGAGTGCATCGATGTCGTTCACGATGACGCTTTCGAGCGCGCGGTCGTGCAGGATCCCGGTAACGAGCATCGCGTCGTCGCCAGTCGGTGCAAGGACGAGAATGCGGTCCGCACAATCGGCAGTCGTTTTTTCTGTGATGTCAGTGGCCACGTTGGAGTGTTGACGTTCGATGCAAGCGAATCGCCAGCGGAAATTGAAAATTCAAAATTGAAAATTGAAAGATCGGCGTGCGGCGCTCAGCGCGAGTACCTCCGATTTTTCAATTCTCAATTTTCAATTCCGCGCCGCGACCAACCGTGCAGTCCGATCAGGCGCGCGCGGCCGCGAAACGACCTCCAGCCCAGCTGCACATCAGTCTGTGCATCGATACGTCAGGGTTGATTTCCGTACATGACACTTGCTATCCTGCCGCACCTGAATCGCTTCGGTCCCTAAACACCACAACTGAATACAGGAGCTTTTGTGTCTATCCGGACGACCCTTTCGATGGGACGCGGATGCGCTGCGGCTGCCATTTTCTTCGCCGGAAACCTCGTGGTTGCGGCGTCTTCGATGGCCGCAGATCGCCCGCTCTTTCCCGCACCGCTGCACATCACGCGGGAGCTCACTAATCCTGTATCCGGTACCAAGAGCGTCGTCGACGAGTACTGCCACGGCAACCGTGTCGTCGCGGTCAGCGGGCGCCGCACCTCCATTGCCGATTACGCAAAAGGCGAGGTGTTGTCGATCGACTTCGAGGCGGGCACGTACAGCGTCACGAAGTTCGAAGCGATTGCGAAACTGCACGCGCGCACGGCGACCGTTTCGACGAACGCCGCGTCCGCGCGTTCTGCATCTGCATGGAAGAGCGAGCGCCGTGGCAACGCGATGGTTGCGTTGCGCGCCGGTGAAGGGATCGAGCTCGAGCGCACCGGCGAAGGCTCGCGCAACGGCGAGCGTCAGCAGATCCGTCTCGTCGCCGATCAGCAGCTTTCCCTCGGACGCGCCGCCATCGAGGCGCTCCTCGGCACCGGCTATCCCAACCGCCGCGACGACTCCGCCGACGCGATCCTCTCCGCATTGCGCACCAGCCGCGGCGCCACCGCCGCGACCAACAGCAGCAGCGCCGCGGCGGCGGAAGGGGAGTACCACCTTCCGCTTCAGTACAACGTGCGCGTCGACGTCGGCGGCGAGACCGTCGAAGTCCGCAACGTCGTGCTGCGCATCGGTAACGAGCTCGCGCCGCCCGACGTGCTCGCGGTGCCGCCCGGCGCCACGCTCGTCGACTCCGACGTCGTGACCGCGCAGCGCATGCTCGAAGAGCTCGACGGCGCATCCCGCTCCCAGAACCGCTGATCCCCAACCCACATACCGTTCCGAGGATTTTCCGTATGAAGTTGCGCCGAACGCTGTTTGCCCTGGTCCTTTCTCTCGCGGCAGCGTTGCCGGCACTCGCGAACATCACCAGCGCCAGCCTGCGCATTCAGGG
>DASVRB010000045.1:0-2410 GCA_036388835.1 Thermoanaerobaculia bacterium
GAACGGTTTCCCTTCGCAGCACCGGTGGCACTGCGCGCGCTCGGCGAATCGGGCGACCTCGATCTCGAGCAGCTCCGTCAGGCTCTCGGCGACACGCAACTCCTCGGCGAGATCGACGAGACCACGCCCGGCGTCACCGCGTCGCAGCGCCTGCAGCTCGCCATCGACGAAGTGATCGACGCCTGCGAAGGCTTCCTCCGCCGCGAGGAAATTGCCGCCTCGCTCACGCGCGACGAGAAGCGCGAAATGCTGCGCGGCATGCTGCTCACGCGCGCCACCGACAATCGTCTCAAGCAATTCTTCACCGGCGGCGAAGTGCGCTGGGGCAGCGCGTCGTTCCAGGGCAAAGGCTTTCGGTCGCTCGGCCAGGAAGCGATTTACGCGGCAGTGATCCGCCTGCGCCGCGGCGCCGAGCACGAGCGCGACGGCATCTGGAACGGCGATGTGGTCTCGCCGATGATCCGCGACCTCGGCGCGGTCCTCGGCATGCACAACGCGCCCGAAACGGTGCGCATGGTCCTCAGCGCGCAGATGGCCAAATCGGGTCCGCCGATGAACGGCAAAGATCTGCATGTCGGCGACTGGGCGCACGGCGTGTTTCCGGCGATGGCGCCGCTCGGTACGCCCGCGCTGACCATGGCCGGCGTGGCGATGGCGTTCAAGCTGCGCAACGAGCCGCGCGTCGCGGTCTCGTTCGTCGGCGAAGGGACGACCTCCCTCGGCGAATGGCACGAAGCCATCAACGCCTGCGCCGCGCGCAAGCTCCCCGCCGTCTTCTGCATCGAGAACAATCAGACCGCGCTCTCGACCCCGGTGCGCGAGAACTCGGCGGTCCGCGTCTTCGCCGACAAAGGCCTCGGCTACGGCATCCCCTCCATCACCATCGACGGCACCGACCCGGAAGCGATCGCCAGCGCGTTCACCTGGGCCGCCGAGCGCGCGCGCAACGGCAAAGGACCGGCGCTCATCGAACTGGTGGCGATGCGGATGTGCGGACATGCGCATCACGACGACATGCTCTACCTCGGCAAGGATCCGCAGATCTCGTGGTCGTATCCGTCGCTCAACGAACAGGCGTACGCCGACCGCGACACGTACGAGTTCTGGCGCCAGCGCGATCCGATTGCCACGTACGCCGCGAAGCTCGAAGCGCAGGGCCTGCTCGACGCGGGCGAGCTCGACGCGTGGAAAAAAGAGATCGAAGAGCTGGTCGAGCGCGAGGCGCGCAACGTCATCGATGCGCCATGGCCCGACGGCGCTGAAGCGGGCGACAACGTCTTCGCGAACGAGCCGCGCCGCACGCACATCGAAGTGCTCGATGAAGAGTGGAGAAAACGTCAGGCAGGATCGCCTGACCTCCACCTCGACGCCGGTCCTCCGTTCGATTCAAAAGGAAAGACGTTCCTCGAAGCGGTGATGCTCGGCGTCGGCGACGTGCTGCGCGCGGACGAGCGTGCCTTCGTCTACGGTGAAGACGTCGGCGGCAAATACGGCAACGCGTTCCTGCTGCTGCGTCCTCTGCTCAAAGACTTTGGCGATCGCATCATCAATTCAGTGCTGTCCGAAGCCGCGACGATTGGCGTCTGCACCGGCGCGGCGCTGGCTGGGATGCGGCCGATCGGCGAGATGCAGTTCAACGACTTCGTCGCCACCGGCTTCAACGCTCTCGTCAACAACGCCGCGAAACTCCGCTATCGCTGGGGCGGCACGGCGCGCGACGGCGCCCTCGGCGTGCCGATGGTGTTGCGCATGCCGTGGGGCGGTTTGCGTTACGCCGGTCCGTACCACTCGCAGAACACTGAGGCGTGGTTCTATCGGACGCCCGGGCTCAAGATCGTCGCGCCGTCCACGCCGTTCGACGCGCGCGCGCTGATGATCGCCGCGGCCAACGATCCCGATCCGGTGCTGTACTACGAGCACATCGCTCTCTATCGCGATCCGAAGATCAAACAGGCCCTGAGCGAAGAAGCGCCGGAGCCGATTCAGATCGGCAAAGCGGCGCTGCGACGCACCGGCGACGATCTCGCCATCATTTCGTACGGCGCGTACGTGCACGACGCCATGCAGATCGCGGAAACGCTGGCAAAAGACGGCCACGAATGCGCCGTGCTCGACCTCCGCACCCTCGCCCCGCTCGATCGCGAGGCCGTCCTCGCCGTCGCACGTCAATGCAATCGCGTGCTCATCGTCCACGAAGACAGCCGCACCGGCTCCATCGGCGAATCGCTCGCCGCGATCATTCAGGAAGAAGCCTTCGAATACCTCGACGCCCCCGTCCGCGTCCTCGGCGCGCTCAACACCCCCGTCCCCTACTCCCCGCCGATGGAAGACGTTTATTTGCCGAGCCTCGAACAAATCGAACGCGCCGCGCGGTTGCTGCTCGCGTACTAGTTTGGAGTGGGGGGGGGGG
>DASVRB010000046.1:0-6030 GCA_036388835.1 Thermoanaerobaculia bacterium
CGTCTTTAAGTGGAGCGGCGGGCTTTAGCCCGCCGCCCGCCGCCGTCCTGCGTATCCCTCGCCGTCATCCTGAGCGTCAGCGAAGGATCTCAAAATGCGACGGCCGTCGCGGCTGAGATCCTTCGCTGACGCTCAGGATGACGGAAGGGTGCGGGTGTCGCGACGCGAATCGGGCCTGACGCGATGCCTCACCCAAGCGCCTTCGCGCCTCAGCGCCTAAGCGCCCTCCGCGTGCAAACGAAAAACGCCGGGCTTGCACCCGGCGCTCGAGATCACGAACGGTAGCGTTAAAACGGTACTTCTTCGTCGTCCTCGATCATGTCGTGAGCGGGGGAGGACTGTTTGCTGCCGCCGCGCGACTGCGACTGGCCGTAGCCGCCGCCGTAGCCGCCGGACGAGCCGGAGCCGCCGCCTTCATCGCCGCGGCGGTCGAGCATCTTCATCGTGTTGGCCACGACTTCGGTGCGGTACTTTTTCTGGCCCGACTCCTTGTCGTCCCAACTGTCGGTGCGGATCGAGCCTTCGATGTAAACGAGCTTTCCCTTCTTCAGGTACTGGCCGCAGATCTCGGCGAGCTTGCCCCACGCCGTGATGTTGTGCCACTCGGTGCGCTCCTGCTTTTCGCCGGCGCGATCGGTGAATTTTTCGTCGGTGGCGACGGTGAAGCGCGCCACGGAGTTTCCCTGGGGAGTCGAGCGGATTTCCGGGTCTTTGCCGAGACGCCCGACGAGGATGACTTTGTTGATCATTGGATTTCTCCTACCCGCGTTGTGAATGCTCTCAGCCGGCCGCGCGGCCGGCGCTTCCGCGGTTCAGTGTGGTGGGCGGATTCTACCCGCTCCCGTCGCCTGGCGTTCGAATTCTCCTGACTGTAGATTCGCCTCACCGCGACGCTTCCGCTCGATAGAATCGGCGGCCGAATGCGATGTGTCATTCAGCGCGTGCGGCGCGCCTCGGTCACGGTGGATGCGGAGCTGGTTTCGGAAATCGGCGCCGGCATGCTCATCCTCGCGGCGGTCGAAAAAGGGGACGCCGAACAGAGCATGCGCGACGCGGCGAAAAAGCTGCGCGAGCTGCGCATCTTCTCGGATGAAGCCGGCAAGATGAACCGCGACGTCACCGAGGCGAACGGCGAGATTCTGGCGGTGTCGCAGTTCACGCTGGCCGGCTCGATCGCGCGCGGACGGCGGCCCAGCTTCGACAACGCCGAGGAGCCGGAACGGGCGCGCGAACTGTTCGAGCTCTTCGTGCGCGAGCTCGCCTCGACCGGCCTCACCGTCCGCACCGGCCGCTTCCGCGAAATGATGAACGTCGCGCTCGAGAACGACGGGCCGGTGACGTTCGTGTACGACGCGAAGTAACGAACGCGTTTCGTCGTGTGAACGACAGGTCAAGTTGCGACGTACGTCACATCGACGCGTCACGCCGACTGAGATCGTCCGCCGCGCAGTTCGAATTCTTTACGGAGGAAATCAGTGACTCGCATCAAATGGATCATCGCAGTAGCAACTCTCGTCTTCCCGCTCGCGCTTTCGGCGCAGACGCGGCAGAACGAGCTCGGCTTCTTCGTTTCGTCGTCGCAGTTCGATTCGACGCGCATCGAGGATGACGAACTGGACTTCGACGTCGAGCTCGACTTCGACGAAAACATCGGCTTCGGCGTCAGCTACAACCGTTACTGGACGAATCAGCTCTCCACCGAGTTCGCGGCGCAGCGCCTCGGCGGCGACATTCAGGTGAGCCTCGTGGACGGCCCGACCAGCATCACCGTCGACGCGGGCGAGATCGAGCTGACGGCGTTCAGCGGCACGCTCCAGTGGCACTTCGGTGGCGCCGGCCGCTTCGATCCGTACATCGGCGGCGGCCTGGCTTATGTGACCGGCGACGTCGACGTGCTCGCCGATCCGGAAGAGGATCCGGAAGCGACCGAGAACGTGGAGCTCGAGAACGAGACCACCTGGCTCGCCAACGCGGGCGTGAACTTCCGCATCACCGATGCGCTTTCCATCGGCGCCGACGCGAAGTACATCGCGTACGAGCCTGAAGCCGAAGGTGACGATTCCGGCGAGTCGCTGGACGTCAATCCGCTGGTCTTCTCGGCCGGCATCAAGTTCCGCTTCTAGAGCGGCTGCGTTGTCGGTTGTCGGTTGTCGGGTGTCTGGGGTGTTTCGCCTGGGCCGCAGGTGCGGCATTCAGCAAGGATGGTCACGCGCGATTGACGAGGTGTGACGTCGAGGCGAAAAACCGCAGACACCCGACACCCGACACCATCGAGCGATGCGCTTGCGAACCCGCGAGCGCCGCGAAAACCCGCCCGTTTATACTCCCGCCCCTATGCAATACCGACCCACCGAGATCGAGCCGAAATGGCAGCAGCGATGGGCCGAGGCGCGCGTGGCGGAGATCGACGTCACGGCGCCGGGCGACAAGCTGTACATGCTCAACATGTTTCCCTATCCGTCCGGCGATCTGCATGTCGGACATGGGCGCAACTACATCCTCGGCGACGCGGTGTATCGCTTCTTCCGGATGCAGGGACGCGCCGCGCTCAACCCGATGGGGTGGGACGCATTCGGGCTGCCGGCCGAAAACGCGGCGATCAAGCGCGGCATCCATCCGCGCGGCTGGACCCTCGGCAACATCGAGCGGATGAAGGCGCAGTTCGCGCGCTGGGGCATCCTCTACGACTGGTCGAAAGAGATCGCCTCCTGCGAGCCCGAGTACTACCGCTGGAACCAGTGGCTTTTCCTGCAGCTCTACAAACGCGGCCTCGCGTATCGCGGCACCGCGCCGGTGAACTGGTGCCCGCAGGATCAGACCGTGCTCGCGAACGAACAGGTCATCGACGGCCGCTGCGACCGTTGCGGCGCGCTGGTCGAACAGCGTGAGCTGTCGCAGTGGTTCCTCAAGATCACTGAATACGCCGACCGTCTCGACGCCGGACTCGATACTCTCGAGCACTGGCCGGAAAAAGTGAAGCTGATGCAGCGGAACTGGATCGGCCGCTCGCTCGGTGCCGATGTCGAATTCCAGGTGCCGGCGCTCGATCACCCGATTCGCATCTTCACCACACGGCCCGACACGATCTTCGGCGCGACCTTCATGGTGCTCGCGCCCGAACATCCCGACGTGCCGGCGCTGATCGAAAATGCCGACGGCCGCGAAGAGATCGAGGCGTGGATCACGACGGTGCGCAATCAATCCGCGCTCGAGCGGCAGGAGAGCGGGAAGGAAGGGCGCTTCACCGGAAAGACGGCCATCAATCCGTTCACGAACGAAGAGATCCCGATCTGGCTCGGCAACTTCGTCCTGCCGCAATACGGCACCGGCGCGATCATGTCCGTCCCCGCGCACGACCAGCGTGATTTCGAGTTCGCGCGGCAGTACGGACTGCCGATCAGGATCGTCGTGAAGCCGAGTGGAGGCCAGGCGATCCCGCCTGTCCCCCCCGGCTCGCAGGCGAACGAGGGTCAGGCAGGATTGCCTGACCTCCACGTCGATCCGAACGACATGACCGAGGCGTTCACGTTCAAGGATGAAAGTGGAATTGCGGTCAACTCCGGCCCGATCGACGGACTGCCGGTGCCGAAGGCGATCGAGAAAATCATCTCGATCATCGAAGAGCGCGGCCTCGGAAAAGGAACGGTGCGCTACCGCCTGCGCGACTGGCTGATCTCGAGGCAGCGTTACTGGGGCACGCCGATTCCGATGCTGTATTGCGAGAAAGACGGGCTCGTGCCGGTGCGCGAGGAAGACCTGCCGATCGCGTTGCCGCTCGACGTGCCGTTCACCGGACGCGAGGGAAATCCGCTCGCGAAAACGCCGGAGTTCGTGAATGCGACCTGCCATCAATGCGGCGGACCGGCGCGGCGCGAGACCGACACGATGGACACGTTCGTCGATTCATCGTGGTACTTCCTCCGCTTCGTCACGCCGCGCAACGAGGAGAAGATTTTCGACAGCGACGTCGCCAATCGCTGGCTGCCGGTCGATCAGTACATCGGCGGCATCGAGCACGCGATCCTCCATCTGCTGTACGCGCGCTTCATCACCCGCACGCTGCACGACATGGGGCTCATCGGTTTCGAAGAGCCGTTCACGCGCCTCTTCAATCAGGGCGTGATCACGAAGGAAGGCTACAAAGATCCGAACGGCGCGTGGGTCTCGCCGTCGGAAGTGGAGTGGCGCGATGAGAAGCCGTATCGCGGCGACGAACAGCTCACCGCCGAGGTGACGAAGATGTCGAAGTCGCGCCTCAATGTCGTGCCGCCGGATGAATTGATCGCGAAATTCGGCGCCGACACGGAGCGCGTTTACACGCTCTTCATCGCGCCGCCGGAGAAAGAAGCGGCATGGTCGGATGAAGGTGTCATCGGCGCCTACCGTTTCCTCGGCCGCGTGTGGCACATGGGCGTCGCGATCAAAGACGGTGGCGCTGCTTCCGCGGAGAACAAAGCGGTCATTCGGAAGATGCATCAGACGATTGACGCGGTGACCACGCGCATGGAGCGCTTCGAGTTCAACACCGCCATTTCGGCGCTGATGGAGTTCTCGAACGCGCTCGGCGAGGCGGTCCACGCGGGCGGCGGCGCGGAGCTGCGCGCGGCCTACGAAACGCTGCTGCAACTGCTGCATCCCTTCGCGCCGCACGCCACGGAAGAGCTGTGGGAGATGCTCGGCAACGTAGGCTTCGTGCTGACGTCGAAGTGGCCGGTGGCGAACCGCGCGCTGATGCAGGAAGACACGGTCGTCATCGCGGTGCAGGTCAACGGAAAGCTGCGCGGTCAGGTCGAAGTGCCCGCTCCCGCCGACGAAAAAACGGTGATGGATGCCGTCTTCGCGAACGACAAGATCCAGGCCTGGGTCACCGGCAAAGAGATCGTGAAGAAGATCTACGTGCCGAACAAACTCGTGAATGTGGTCGTGAAATGAAGCGGGCGCTCGCGGTCCTCTCTATTCTTTTCCTGGCCGGCTGTTTCGAGGTCGAACAAACGATCGACATCGAACGGAATCTCTCCGGAAAAGCGGGCTTCCACCTCGGCGTCGATCTAGAGCCGATGGTGGTGGTGATGGCGCGGTTCGCGCGCGAGATGGAGGGGAAGACCGGGCCAATGTCCGCCGAGGAGCTGGCGAAAGCGAAGGCGGAGTTCAGGAAATCGAGCAGCAGCGTGAAAGAGAAGGTGTCGCGCGCCGACATCGAGGCCGAGTTGCCGGAAGGGGTGACGCTGCTCGATTACGCGATCACGGAACGCGAATTCGGCGTGGTCACCGATCTCCGTTTCGGCTTCGAGCGGCTCACGCAACTCGTCGGCGTGAAGCTGCCGTCGAAAGGGAAGAAGCCGACGGAGCGCAACGTGATCGACTCGCCGTTCGAAGGGCTCGAAGTGTCGGAGTCGGGCGACACGATCACCATCCGCTCGAAACCGCAGAATCCCGCCGAATCGGTGAAAGCGGAAGCGGGCGACGTCGACCTCGATGAAGCGACGAAGCAGATCGTGCGCGAGGCATTCGCCAAGCTGCGCGTGTCGTACCGCATCACCGCGCCGTTCGAGGTGGTCTCGCACAACGCCACGCGCCGCGAAGGAAAGACGCTGGTGTGGGAGTACGACATGCGGACGCTCGAGGAGATCATGAAGTCGAAGAGCGTCGACGCGGCGCAGTTGCGCGTGACGTATCGGCGCTGACGCAGCATGCTAAATTGCGCGCGATGAAACGCGTCCTTCTCCTCGGAGTTTTCGTTCTCACGGCGTGCGGCTATGCGCTCGTCGGCCGCAGCAGTTTTCTCGATCCGGCCATCAAGACGATCGAGGTGCCGGCGTTCGTCAACCGCACGACTCGCGTGGAGCTGGAGCAGCGCGTGACGCAGGCGGTGGGCGAGGAGTTCGTGTCGCGTGGACGGCTGCGCCTGGTGAACGCCAGCAATGAAGCGGATGTGATCCTGCGCGGCTCGATCGATACGTTCAACATTTTCCCGATCGCGTTCGAGCAGGGGCGCGCCACGCGCTACCAGATCACGATCACCGCGAACAT
>DASVRB010000047.1:0-18149 GCA_036388835.1 Thermoanaerobaculia bacterium
CGATGCCGCGACCGAGATGACGAACGCGCAGTTCGGCGCGTTCTTCTACAACGTGCTCGATCGCGACGGCGGCTCGTACATGCTGTACGCGATCTCCGGCGTGCCGCGTGAGGCGTTCGAGCGCTTCCCGATGCCGCGCAACACGGCGGTGTTCTCGCCGACGTTCAACGGCACGACCATCGTACGGAGCGCGAACATCCGCAAGGATCCGCGCTACGGCCACAACGCACCGCATTACGGCATGCCCGAGGGGCATCTGCCGGTCACCAGTTACCTCGCCGTGCCGGTCGTGTCGCGCTCCGGCGAAGTCCTCGGCGGACTCTTTTTCGGGCACGCCGACGAGGGCGTGTTCACGCAGAACGAAGAGCAGATCGTCGAGGCGCTTGCGGCACAGGCGGCGGTGGCGATCGACAACGCCCGTCTTTACGAAGCGCTGCAGCGCGAGCGCGAGCGTCTCACGCGCAGCGAGTCGCGGTACCGCGCGCTGGTGATGGCCGCACCTGCGCATCAGTTCATCTGGGTCGCGAGCCCCGACGGCCGTTTCACCGAAGAGATTCCCGGCTGGGCGGAGCTCACCGGCCAGACCCTCGACGAGATGCGCGAATTCGGCTGGACGGAGGCGGTGCATCCGCAAGACCGCGAGCGTGTCAGCAGCGCGTGGGAGGAAGCGCTCGCCGTGCGCCGGATCATGCGCCAGCAGATGCGTCTGCGCACGCGCGACGGCGCGTATCGCTGGATCGCCACGACCGCCGTCCCGGTGTTCGACGAGCGCGGCGAGATCGTCGAATGGGTCGGCACCGTCACCGACATCCACGACCGCAAAAGCGCCGACGACAATCTCCGCTTTCTCGCAGCGGCGAGCGATCTCCTCGCCTCGTCACTCGATTACGAGACCACGCTCGGCACCGTCGCGCGACTCGCGGTTCCGGAGGTTGCGGACTGGTGCGCGGTCGACATCGCCGACGAGAACGGCAGCTATCGCAGGCTCGCCGTCGCACATGTCGATCCTGAAAAAGTGCAGCTCGCCCTCGACCTGCGCCGCCGCTTCCCAACCGATCCTGAACACGACACGGTGGCGCGGGTCATCCGCACCGGCCGTCCTGAATGGGCCGCCGGAATCACCGACGAGATGTACGACGCCGCGCCGCTGCATCCGGAACATCGCGCGATCCTGCGCGACCTCGGCTTGATGTCGTACATCGTGGTGCCGCTGCGCTCGCACGACCGCATTCTCGGCGTGCTCACGTTCGCGCTCTCCGACTCGCGGCGCCGCTTCAACGAAAGCGATCTCGCATTCGCCGAGGAGCTCGGGCGGCGCGCCGCGGTGGCCATCGAGAATGCGCGTCTCTACAGCGCCGCGCAGGCGGCGAACCGCGCAAAAGACGATTTCCTCGCCACGCTGTCGCACGAGCTGCGCACGCCGATGACCGCCGTTCTCGGTTGGTCGCGCATGCTCAAGATGGGCCTCAGTCCGGAAGAGGCGAACGAAGCGATCGACGCAATCGAGCGCGGCGCGTCGGTGCAGATGCAGCTCATCGAAGACATTCTCGACATGTCGCGCATCATGGCCGGCAAGGTCCGGCTCGCGGACGAGCCGGTCGATCTCGCGGCCACCGTGCACGCCGCGCTCGCAACGGTGCATCCCGCCGCCGCCGCGAAAGGGATCGAGATTTTCACGAGCATGCCGAGCGAGGCGCCGTACGTCCTCGGCGATGAAGGACGTCTGCAGCAGATCGTCTGGAACCTGCTCACCAACGCGCTGAAGTTCACCGACCCTCCGGGCGAAGTGCGACTGCGCATCACCGCGGATGCCGAGTCCGTGACCTTCTCGGTGCGCGACACCGGAGTCGGAATCGATCCGTCGTTTCTGCCGCACGTCTTCGAACGTTTTCGCCAGCAGGACAGCTCGACCACACGCGCGCACGGCGGCATCGGCCTCGGCCTCGCGATCGTGCGGCACCTCGTCGAACTGCACGGCGGCCGCATCACCGCGCACAGCGACGGCGTCGGCCGCGGCTCGACGTTCACGGTCGAACTTCCGGCGCTGCGCGCGCGCCGCACCGCTCCCGCGCCCCCGCCGCTCACTGCCGCGGAGATGCCGTCGCTCGACGGAATGTCGATCCTCGTGATCGACGATGAGGCGATGACGCGCGACGTCGTCTCCGCGATGCTGCGCCGCACCGGCGCACAAATCGCCACCGCCGATTCAGTTCGCGAAGCGCATCAGGTGCTCACGCGCTTTCGTCCCGACATCATCGTCTGTGACCTGGCGATGCCGGGTGAAGACGGCTACACCTTCCTCCGCTCCATGCGCGCCACGCCCGGCGATCTCGCCCAGATCCCGATCATCGCCCTCACCGCATTCGGCCGCCCCGAAGACCGCGACCGCGCCCTCGCCAGCGGCTTCGACGCGTTCCTCACCAAGCCGATCGATCCCGTGCTTCTGGCGTCGACGTTGCGGGAGATGGTTTAGGGGTTCCTCGGTTCCTCGGTTCCTCGGTTCCTCGGAGTTCCTCGGAGTTCCTCGGAGTGGCTCGGACTGTGAGAGACGCGCTGTGCGCCCGCGCAATGGCTCGCCGAGCCTGCAAGCGCTGAGTCAATCCCCCACTCCGAGGAACCCGAGGAACCCCGAGGAACCCGAGGAACTCCGAGGAACCCGAGGAACCGAGGAACCGAGGCACCGAGGAACCCCCTACACCCTCTCCAGCACCGCATTCACCACCTTCCGCAGCTCGCGCGCTTCGAAAGGCTTTTGCATCACGACGCGTACGAGGTCGGGGTCGAGGTCGGCGGAGTCGGAGACGGCGGTGACGACGACGACGGGGATTTGGAGCGACTGCTCTTTCATGAACGACAGCACGCCGTGGCCGTCGAGGCGCGGCATGAGCAGGTCGAGCAGAACGGCGGAGTATTTGTGCTCGCGCAGCAGCGCGGTTGCGTGCTCTCCATCCTCGGCGATGTCGGCGATCACGCCGTCGCGCTCGAGCAGGACGCGGACGATCTGGCGCACGGCCGGGTCGTCCTCGACGATCAACACACGTTTTTTCTCGGATGTCATTTACGCCACGACCGCGGCAGGATAGTGGAAGGAGCGCAACCACGGCGCAACGAGCTCCGGCGCCAGCGGACGGCTGAAGTGATAGCCCTGCATGCCGTCGCACTGCTGCTCTTCGACGAGGCGGCGATCGGCCTCGGTCTCGATTCCTTCGGCGATCACGTACAAGCCGAGGCTGTGGCCGAGTTGCACGATCGACCGGAAAATCGCCGCGTCGTTCGCGTCGCGCTGCACGTCGCGCATGAACTCGCGGTCGATCTTCAGCGTCGTGATCGGCAATCGCTTCAGATACACCAGCGACGACTGCCCGGTGCCGAAATCGTCCACCGCGATGCCCACGCCGAGGCTGCGCAGTTGATCGAGCACGCTCAGCGTCCACTCCAGATTCTGCAGTGCCGCGCTTTCCGTGATCTCCAGTTCGAGGTCGTGCGGCTGCAGCCCGTATTCGAGCAGCACGTCGCGCACCGAGTGAATGAACTGCGGCTGCGCGATTTGATACGGCGAAAGATTCACGCCGATCGAGAAGCCGTCCATCCCCTGCTTGCGCCACTGCGCGAGCTGCTCGCATGCGGTGCGCAGCACCCAGTCGCCGAGCGGCAGGATCAGTCGCGTCTCTTCGGCGAGCTCGATGAAGTCGACCGGATTCACGAGCCCGTGGCCCGGCCGGTTCCAGCGGATCAGCGCTTCGAATGAGCGAACGCCGCGCGTCTTGCGGTCGCACAACGGTTGATAGACCAGCGAAAACTCGCCGCGCTCGATCGCGTGATGGAGACTCATCTCCAGCTCGAGTCGTTCCGTGTAGCGGCGATTCATCGACGACGCGAAGAGCTGCACCATGTTGCGGCCGAGCTCTTTCGAGCGATACAGCGCCGCATCCGCGTGCTTGATCAACGTCGTCACATCGGTGCCGTCAGACGGATACATGCTGATGCCGGCGCTGGCCGTCACGTGCAGTTCGTGCCCATCCACACGCACCGGCGCGCGCAGCGCCGCGATCAGCTTGCGCGCCGCGGAGCCGGCCTGTTCTGCGCGATCGAGCTCCGGCAGGATCACCGCGAACTCGTCCCCGCCGAGGCGCGCGATCGTGTCGTCGGCGCGCAGCACGTCGCGGAGACGGCGCGCCACCATCTGCAGCAGGTGATCGCCGACCGTGTGTCCGAGCGTGTCGTTCACCACCTTGAAGCGATCGAGATCCATGTACATCACGGCGAACCCGCTGCCGCGGCGCCGCGCCTGATCGATGGCGTGCTCGAGCCGGTCGTGAAAGAGGAAGCGGTTCGGCAGATCGGTGAGCGTGTCGCGATACGCGAGATGCTGCAGCGTCTCCTCGGCCTGCTTGCGCTCCGTGACGTCGCGGTAATTGATGACGATCGCGCGCACTGCCGGATTGAAGAGAAGGTTCTTGTACGTCCCCTCGGTCCAGCGATACTCGCCGTCGGAGTGTCTGAGGCGCAGCTCGCCCGAGAGCTCCGCGTTGTCGGCCGTCAGGAGCGCGCGCAGATTGCGGCGCGCGACGTCGAGATCATCGGGATGCACGACGTCGCCGAAATTCATCGCCAGCAGCTCGCCCGGCTCGTAGCCGAGCACGCGCTGCGTCGACGGACCGGCGTACACGAAATTGCCGTGCGCATCGACGAGCGCAACGCCTTCCGACGCGTTCTCGACCAGCGCGCGATAACGCTGCTCCGTTTCGGCCCGTGCGTTCTCCGCGTCGCGCCGCGCTTCGTCGGTTTCGGTGCTGAGAATGATCGCGCCGGTCAGATCGGCAATCGCACGAAGGAACTCCAGCTCGTCGGGGGCGAACGTCCGGTCGTCGTCGTTGTAGACCGTGAGCAGTCCGTACGCGCGGTCGCGGCCGGGGATCGGCAGGCAGATCCCCGCTTCGACCTTGTGCACGCCGTACAGGTGATCGCGATTGACGCGCGGGTCGGCGATGCGATTGCGAAAGACAGTCGGCTCGTTCAGCGTCAACGTGCAGAGCAGCAGTGGCGCATGCTCCATCACCGCGTCATTGCAGCGATTGAAGGAGCCGTTCGCGCCGAGGCCGAAACGGAGCGCGAGTGCGTTGCCGTCCGCCTCCACGATGCTCACGTACGACGCCGCCAGCGCCCATTCGACGAGAGCACAGGTCTGACCGACCAGCATGCCGACGTCGGCGCGCGTCAGCGCTGCCTGACCCAGCTCGGCAAGAGCGGCCTGCTGACGCGTACGTCTCGCAATCTCCGCTTCGGCAGCGGCAAGCCTTTCGTTCACCGCCACCTCATGTCTCTCACGCGCGCCCTTTGCAACGAAGCGGCCATCCCACGGCCGTGATGTACATTGCGGCGCATGCAACGCAAGCCGCTCCTCATTGCCGCCGCGCTGATCGCAGCCGCGTTCCTGATCGGCTACATCCCGAACGAGCTCGCGGCGCGCCAGCTCGCCACGAAACTGCACGGCACCGAGCTCGAGCTGCGGCTCGCGACGCTGCAACGCCAGCTCGGCGTGGCCAGCCATCAGGCGCAGCGCAACAACTACGGGATTGCTTCGAAAATCGCGGAAGAATTCTTCGCCGGCTGCCGCAAGGCGCTGCAGGATTTCCGGCTGCGCGACCGGCCGCGCACGCGCATCGCGCTCACTGAATACGCGCTGCAGGGCGACACGGTGGTCGGCCAGCTCGCAAACGGCGATCCGCAGGCGAAGGAGCGTCTCGCCTCGATGTTCCTGACGCTCGACGGCGTCATTCAGCGGCAGCAGTAAGCCATTCCGCACACGCGGGCACGGCAACTGCTCCGCTGAGGCCGCATGGAACTGCGCTCGATCTCCTCCGCCGCGGCGCTGAAAGTGGCGGCGATCGTCCTCGGCGTGATCATCGCGATGCGCTTTCTCTGGGTCGCGCACGCCATCTTCATCGTCACGTTCCTCGGCGTGCTGCTCGGCCTGGCGATGTCGCGCGCGGTCGACTACCTCGAGCGCATCCACATCAAACGCGGCATCGGCGCGCCGCTCGTGCTGCTGACCGGCATCGCGCTCTGCATCGGCCTCGGCGCAATGATCGGCCCCTCCATTCGCGACCAGACGAAAGAGCTGACCAGCGAGCTCCCGAAAGCGATGCAGCAGGTCGAGAAGTGGATCAACCAGACGCCCGCCAAAGCGCTCGTCGCGCAGCATCTGCCGAAGGAACAGCAGCCGTCAGGCGGACAACAGAAACAACCACAGCAACAGCAGCAAGAGGCGGGTCAGCAATCGCAGCAGAAGCAGTCGCCGCAAGGACAACAACAACAGCAGTCCGGCCTCACCGCGCAGATCGGCCGCGAGCTCCGGAACGCGACCAAGTTCCTCTTCCCGATCATCTCCTCGGCCATGGGCGCGGTCGGCGGTCTGGTGATCGTGCTGTTCCTCGCCATGTACATCGCGGCCACGCCGAAGATGTATCGCGACGGACTGCTGCATCTCGTACCGCACCGGCAGCGCGATCGCGCGCGCGAAGTGCTGGCGGCGCTCAGCGACACACTGCGCCAGTGGCTCGTGGCGAGGCTGATGGCGATGGTGATCATCGGTCTCATCACCGGCGGCGGACTCGCGCTGATCGGTGTGAAAGGAGCGGCCGCCCTTGGCGTCCTGGCCGGCATCCTCGAGTTCGTGCCGTTCTTCGGCCCGATCGTCAGCGCGATCCCGGCCATCGGCATCGCGCTCGTCGACTCGCCGCAGAAAGCGATGTACGTGATCGTGCTCTACCTCGTCATCCAGCAGCTCGAGGGAAACGTCGTCACGCCGCTCCTCCTCAAAAACCGGCTCGACGTGCCGCCGGTGCTCACGGTCGTCGCGGTGGCGGCGCTCGGCGTGGTGTTCGGCGTCATCGGGATGCTCATCGCGGAGCCGCTGCTCGCGGCGATTCTCGTTACCACCAAGATGCTCTACGTGCAGGACGTCGTCGGCGACGACGTGAAAGTCGGAAAGGAGAAAGAATGACTGGCACCCGTTTCTTGCATTGCGAGGTCATGAAGAGAAGCCTGCTTGTCTCGCTGATGCTCGTCGTACTCGCCTGCGGGAAGGAATCCGCGCAGGAGGAAAAGACCACCTGGCTCGGAACGCCGAACCCGACCGATTCGACCGCGTCCGGTACGGCGGCGACCGACACCACCGCCACCGCCACCGGAACGCACCCCGCTTCCCCCGGCGGCACCGCGCTCGTTCCGGAAGTCGACGGCGGCACGACCGTGCTGGTCATGCTGAACGACAACTCCATCGCCGTCGGCGAACAGAGCATCCCGCGCGGACCGGCCGTGCTGACGATCGAGAATCGCGGCACCGACGTGCACAACCTGTTCATCGAAGGCCCGGGCGTGAGCCGCGCCGCCGGCGACGCAATTCCGGAAGGACGCTCTGCCACACTCGACGTGAACTTTACCGCCGGCACCTACGTCCTCTACTGCCCCCTCAGCGATCACCGTCAGAAAGGCGAGCAGGCGCAGGTCACGATCCAGCCGTAAAAGTCGCGCAACGCGAAGTCCCCGTGGAGCGGCGGGCTTTAGCCCGCCGATGACTCGCGACATGTCGGCGGGCTAAAGCCCGCCGCTCCACCAGAACGGTTTTGTCATCTTTCCCGCTGACCCGCGCGCGCATCACACCTGCGCATTTCCCGACGCCAGCTCCGCGTACAGCCGCTCGCGCACGCCGCCGGCGTTCATCTGGCACATCGGCACCATCTCGCCGCGATACGGGAGGCGGAAGACGCAGGCATCGAGTCGGGCGCGGCCGTTTTCCGTCGTCAGTTCGGCCGGCTCCATGAAGTGATGGCTGGTGAGCGTGAGTCCGTCGACGCGCGAGCGCCGCAGCAGCGCCGACGCGACGAGCGCGCCGAAGCTCATCCCAAGCTCGTTGCGCAATCGCGCGCTCGCCCATTGGCGTACGCGTCCGAAGAACCATCGCGGCGCGGTGCGCAACATGCCGAGCGCACGTGCGGCCGCTTCGAGCGGCAGGTCGTCGCGAAATGCGACGCCGCCGAGGCCGCGCTCGAAGAACTCCGACATCACCGCCACGTCGTCCGGCTGATCGCGGATCAACTGCATGAGCTTCATCGCGCCGCCGCGTTTTTTCTCGATCGCGATGAGCGGCACGAAGCGCGTGCAATCGGGATGGCCGAAGTGCAGCGGCGCCGTTCCGCCGAGCTCGAGGCCGTGCTCGCGCGTCGCCTTCCCGACCTCCGTCCACAGCTCCTGCGGCGTCACACCCTCCAGCGATTTGCGCGTCCGGCCGACCTGCGCGAGCGGCTGAAAGCTGATCAGGCTGAAGGCGTCGCGATTGGCGATCGTCCAGCGCACCACATCCGCGATCTGCGGCAGATTCGCGCGCGTCACCGTGAGCGTCATCGCCGCGCGCAGGCGGCGTCCGGTGCGTCTGCGCGCCGTGCGGATCATCTCCGCGAACTCGTCGCGCAACGGCATTAGCTCCAGCTCCGAGAGCGGCGCGCGATAACCGTCGCGGCCGCGTTGCGTGATGTCGATGTGGATCGAGATCTCGGTCAGGAAGCCGTCGACGATCAACCGCTCGAGCAGCCTCGGCTTGCGTCGCAGCGTGTCGCCGTGCGTCATGATCATCGGCACGACGCCGATGTTCCGCGCGTGCCGCAGCACCGCGATCAGCTCTTCTTCCGGACGGAGCGTCACCTCGCCGTCCGTGATCTGCACGTTGCTCTTCGGACCGAGGTACGCGCGCAGCGCGTCGAGCTGCGCGAGCACCGCCGCGAGCGGCAGCGCCGGGATGCGGTTCGCTTCGCTGCCGAGGTAGCAGCCGGTGCAGGAGAAATCACATTTCGGTTGAATGCCGACCGTCGCGCCGCACCCGGTTGCCTTGCGGCCGAGGCCCTGACCCGGGAGTTTCACCGCCGGATCGAGCGTGCTCCAGCGCTCATCGAGCAGCTTTCGTTTTTCGGCGGTGACGGGATCGAGGAAGAGAGACCACGCATTCGCTGCCGCGTGCTGCTGCTGTCCGAGCATCGTTGCCTCCGCGATTCAGTCGCTGCCGAGAATGGTCAGGTTCGAGAGATAGCTCCGGTACGTCCACAACGGCACGAACGTCAGGCAGTGCAGCAGTTCGGCCGTCATTGAAAGATGCGCACGCATACCGCGGACCAGACCAAGTTTCGCGAGCTTCGTGCGATGTGCGGTTCCGCGGAGGACGGTGATCGCGGACGGCATCGAGCCGCGCGCGACCACTTCATTGATCATGATCTCGATCTGAAACCCGTTCAGCTTCGACTCCGGGATGCCGTTGAAGACGTCGCGGCGAACCGCGCGCAAACCGGTGATCGGAGGAAGGCGCAGATAGAGGCGCGAACGCCAGCCGTAATCGAGCATGCCGCACGACATCGCGAACCCGCGCTCGAGCACAGGCGCGGCGAGCCGGTCGAAATGTTGCGGCGTGACGCCGCTGATGTCGGCGTCAAAGAAGACCAGCACGTCGGAGGTGGTGTGCGCGACGCCGGTCGCCAGCGCGAGCGCTTTGCTCCCCTTGCCGCGCGACGTCACCACCTCCGCACCGGCGGCTGCTGCAATCGCGGCCGTGCCGTCCGTCGAATGATCGTCGATCACCAGCACGCGGCCGGCGCGTGACGAGCGCGCGGCGGCTACGACGGCGGCGATGGTCAGCGCCTCGTTGCGCGCCGGAATGATGACGTCGTATGCGTGCATGAGGCCGGGAACATTGTGGACTCGTGCAAAGCGGCGGCCGTTGGATTTCGTCAGATTCCTACGGCTGGAATGACGCCGCGCCTGTAGACTCGAAAGACTTTTCAGCACGAGGTTGCGATGAACGATCACTATTACGACAAAGAGCATCTCGGCGCGTTCGGCGACATTGCCGAAGGGGCGCCGGAACTGGCGAAAAAGTTCTTCGATTACTACGGCGCGGTCTTCGCCGCCGGTGCATTGACCGAGCGCGAGAAGGCGTTGATTGCACTGGCCGTCGCGCACACGGTGCAGTGTCCGTACTGCATCGACGCGTACACCACCACCAGCCTCGAAAAAGGAGCCGACCTCGAGCAGATGACCGAGGCCGTGCATGTGGCGTGTGCAATCCGCGGTGGCTCCTCGCTGGTTCACGGCATGCAGATGAAGACGCACGCAAAGAAAGCAGGCATGTGACCGAAACCGTCGAGCCGCCGCGCGGCAACCGTCCGCAATCATTGCGGTCGCGGCAACTGCCGCTGGCGAGTCCGGCGGAGCAGCTCCGCCAGCTCGACGAGGTGGTCGCGCGCGGCAATCCGCTCGACTTCGAGCGCGCGCTCTACGAGGCCGGCTTCGACGGGCTCCGTCCCGCGGAGCTGGAAATCTTCCAGATCAACCTCGGCAAGCTCTGCAACATGACCTGCCGCCACTGTCACGTCGATGCGGGTCCCGACCGCTACGACGCGATGATGAGCCGCGAAACCGTCGACGCCTGCCTGCGCGCGCTCGACCGCACGCCCGCCCATACCGTCGATCTCACCGGCGGTGCGCCCGAGCTCCATCCCGAATTCAAATACCTCGTCGATGAAGTCGTCGCACGCGGCAAGCACGTCATCGATCGCTGCAATCTTTCCGTGCTGCTGCTCCAGCGCAATCGCGGACTGGCCGACTGGCTCGGCGAGCGCGGCGTCGAAGTCGTTGCATCGCTCCCGCATTACCGCCAGCGCAATACCGACGCGCAGCGCGGCGACGGCGCATTCGAAAAATCAATCGAAGCGCTTCGTCTGCTCAATGAAGCGGGATACGGCAAAGGCGATCCGCGCCGGCGCCTCACGCTCATGAGCAATCCCGCCGGCGCGTTTCTGGCGGCGAGTCAGAGCTCGATGGAAAACGAGTGGAAGGCGGCGCTGCTGCGCGATTTCGATGTGAGCTTCGATCGCCTGTTCGCGCTCAACAACATGCCGATCTCCCGCTTCCTGGAGTGGCTCGTCGACAGTGGCAATCTCGACGCGTACATGGAGCGGCTCGCGAAAAGCTTCAATCCCGCCGCGGTTGCGGGGCTCATGTGCCGCAACACCATCTCCATCTCCTGGGATGGCCGCCTGTTCGATTGTGACTTCAATCAGATGCTCGACCTCGACGCGGAGCTGCAGGGAGCCGCGGTTTCGGTGGAGGCATTCGATTACGAGGCGTGGCAGAGCCGCCGCGTCGTCACCGCCCGCCACTGCTTCGGCTGCACCGCCGGCGCCGGCAGCTCCTGCGGCGGCGCGACCGCATGAGAACGCGCGCTACTCCGTCAACGTACCTTCAGAGAACCTGGCCAGAAAGTCCGCGATCTCGGCCATCGAGGCCTTGTCGACAACGGTAATGCCATTGGCGACAGTTCTCGCCACGCTCCCAAGACCACTGACAATCACGCTCTTTGCGCGCGCAGCAGGATCGCCGGCAAGCACGACCTGCACGACCTCGCCCGCCGAGCCGCCGGGAAGAAGAAGATCGATGATGTACGCGTCAAACCGCCGCCGCGCCAGAAACTCCCGCGCCCCCTTCAGGTCCGCCGCAACCTCCGACGCCCAGTGCGAGCGCCGCAGCACGTCGGCGTACAGTTCCTGATAAACAACGTCATCCTCGATGATCAGAGCAGTTTTCGGGGCAACAGCCATCGCGCCGGGAGTGTAAGTCGAACGGGTGCCGCGTGGCACATTGTCTTGGCGGAGTGCGATCAGTCTTTCGTAGAAGTCCGCTTGCGAACCGGTACAGGCATTGTGCTCAACGCAAGCTCATCGTAGCGTTTGGCTTCGGCTTCGTTGCCCATCGCCGTATACAGCGCCGACATGCCGGAATACGCGAGCGAGAGCTCGCCGCAACGCGACGCGCATCTCTTTTCCGCTGTCCGCACCGCGGCGCGGAGAAGAGACTCGCTCTGATCGAGCTCTTCGAAAGCGATGTGGACGTTGCTGAGATTGACGATTCCGGCGATCACTTCCGGACTATCCTCACCGAATTCGGCTCGCCGCAAGGCAAGCGCGCGCTTCGCATGAGCGATCGCATCGGTCCTCAGACGTGCATCCGTCGCCGCCAGCACCGCTTTGTCGAGCACGTCCAGCAACTGCGCGGCTGACCCCTTCGATCTTCCGAGTAGCTCAATCGCCTCACTGTAGGCGGCACTCGCCGACTGGGCGTGTCCGGCGATGTATTTTGCGGTCGCGTACTTTGCCAGCGCTTTGACGCGGACGTCGGTCGGCAGCTCCGAGCCGCGGCAGTCGCGATATACCTTTTCCGCATCGTCGAAATAGGTATTCGGATCGGCCGTTCCTTCTTCAGGAGGCTGCGACATCAGAAGCCTGTTGCATGCGTCGACATCCGCCGCGTCGGCTGACACGGACACGAGCAATAGAACGGCGATCGTAAGCAGAAAACTGTTCATGAATGCCTCCTTCTAGTTGCACGCGGCATCGACAATGTCGTTGATGTTCGTAGAGTTCGGCGGATCATCGGGACCGACGCTACCGTTCTTATCTTCGCTCTGCCCACCTACATGCAGCGCCTCGTGAATCAGGTACTTCACACGATCGCTTGCAGACGAGCTATTGAAGCGCGAGGGGCAGATGAAGACTACCGGGTCATGTTCGCAGCATTTAGTCCACGCAGCAACCGTATTACTGCCGCAAACGTCCACGCCCGCAGCGTCTTTAACGCCTGTACCGTCGCGGTACACGATGTAATTACCCAGAAGCGAGGCGCCGGTGCGCCCGAGCGGACTATTCAGGAACAGATCGGTGCATGCGGTCGGAAGCCACGTACCCTTGTTCGTTCCTTCGTCGGTCACGTGTTCACCACGCGTCTTGAGCACGGCGGCGTTCTTTGCCTGCGACACGTTCGTAAGTGTCGCCCCGCTAAGCGGCATCCCCGGCAACACTGATGGCGCAGCTTTCGGAGTTCCAGTTCCTTTCCACGAGCCCGGCCCTCCGTCGGCCGGCGCCCCGCCGATTGACCACCCGGAGTCGCTGGAGCCGTCTGCAGGGCACCGAACCTCGACGGAGCCGCTGCCGCCGGTGATCCACGTAATGCAGACGCATTCGCCCTTTCCGCCGCAAAGACTCGGCAACGCCACAGCTACTTCAGCGGTCAAGAACGTTGCTACTGATACGACGACGACGACGTATGCGCGTTGTGCTCTCGTGAACACGTCGACCTCCAACCTTCGGCGCGATTGCGATCGATCGCGCGAATTCAACGTGGTTACCGAGGGAAACTGCAGGGTAGCGCTGACCTCCTGAAGGGGCCGTGCCGAATTTAAGCGGAATGCCGCCTAGCCGTCAATACATCAGCGACCCAAACCGGCATCCGGTCGGCGACGCTTGTGGAGCGGCGGGCTCTTAGCCCGCCGGACGACCGCGAGAAACCGGCCGGCTAAGAGCCCGCCGCTCCGCACGACCGGTGAGCCGGCTGCGGTTGCTTCTATGTTGTCAGAGGAGAGGGTTGGTGCGCCCGGCAGGATTCGAACCTGCGACCTCTTGCTCCGGAGGCAAGCGCTCTATCCAGCTGAGCTACGGGCGCGCGAAAGGAGTGCGGATTGTACTCAACGTCGCCTCCCGGACGAAGATTTCTTACTTCGAGGCGCGGAAGAGGACGATCAGCACGCCGAGGCCGATCAGGATGAGGATCGTCGGCAGGACCACCGAACGGGTGCGCGACTGCGCCGCTCCTTCCGGTGCGGCCGGCGCGTCCGTCGCGGTGGCGATGCCGCTATCCGTGCCTGCCGTCGCCGTCGGCTCGTTCATCGTCGTCGCGTCAGTCGCGGGCGTGTCGGTGGTGGGTGTGTCGACGCCCGCGGTGGCGGTGTCCGGCGTCTCGGGCTCGTCCGGCAGATCCTCCCCCACTGCGCCGCTGGTCGGCGCGGGCGCCGCAGGCGTATTCGCGGCGGCGGGCGTGCTGGTCTGCGGCGCGGCGGCGACGGGCGCGGGCGTGGCAGCGCCACCGCTCTGAGGACGCGGATCGGTGATGCGTGGACGCGACGGTGCGGCACTGCGCGGCGCGGGGGCCTGGATGCCGATGCTGCCCAGACGATCGGCGGCTACGCGCCCGAGAAAGTCGCGCGACTCGGCGGCCGGATAGTAGCGGCGCCCGCTCGGATCGACCAGCACGCTGCGGCGCACCGCTTCCTCATAGCCCGCGATGTTCTGCAGCGCCGCGTATTCGGGCGAGGTCTGGTCGAAAAACGGCGACTCGTACTGCGCGTCCCACAACCGCGCCGCCGTCTCGTAGATCCGGACGAGCTCCTCCCCCGATCGACGCTCGGCGCCGGTCGGATAAATACGCAAAAGAGAGCGCGCGGCCTCCAGGCTCACGTTGAATTCAGGACGGTCATTCTGCGTGAGCGCGGTCTGCGTTGCTTGCAGCGCGGCGCGCAGCGAGCGGCTCGGCGGCGCGGTTGCTTCCGCCGCCACGACCTGCGGCAACGGAATGTTCTGCACGTCCACGCGTGGCAGCGGCGCAGGTGTCAGCGCCTCCGCGCATTCAGCCGGAGCAGGTCCCGCCGGTTGCGCTCTCCGCGTCACCAGCGGATTGATTGGAGTCGTTGCGCCGGTCAGCGAAAACAATACCGCCGTCACGAGCACGAACAATCCGAGCGGCCGCTGGCGCAACTTCATTCTCACCCCTTCAGAACCTCTAACCGAACGCGACGTTTGCAGAGAGCGAGCCATTGTGCGCCGCGCTTTGCGCGGCGCGTTGTCGGTTCTCGGTTGTCGGTTGTCTGTGACTCATTGCGCTCGTCACAGGAACCGCGATCAACGACTTTGCGACTGCGGCTCACGTTGCCGTCAGCCAATACCCCACAGACAACCGACAACTGACAACTGACAACCGACAACGAATCCGCACGACAACCGACAACAAGTCCACTAATTCGTCGCCGTCACTTCCTGCGGCAAATGCTTCTTGAACAATTTGATCAGGTCGTCGACGGCCAGTGGTTTGGCCACGTAATCGTCGACTTTGAAGTAATCGAGTGCTTCGTTCCGGTATTTGCGGTCGGTATAGAGGCCGGTCATCACGATCGCTTTCGCGCGGGCGGTGATCGGGTCTTCCTTCAGCAGGCGGCACATCTCGCGGCCGTCGAGTTTCGGCATGAAGGCGTCCGACAGAATGAGGTCGGGGTTGTACTCGCGCGCCAGCGAGAGCCCCTCCTGCCCGTTCGCGCCGACCACGAAGCCGAAGCCCATGCTCGACACCACCGTGCGCACGATCAACTGCACGTTCTCGTCGTCTTCCACCAGCAGGATCAGCGGGCGCTTCACATCGGTCGGCAGCGGATTGTTCGCGCTGTTCAGGTTGCGCTTCGAGCCGATCATCTTCCGCTCGAACAACGACGGCGGCGCGTCGATCCAGAAACGCTCGCGATACGCCGCCGGCGCCTTGCAGAAGCAGCCGTGGCAATGCTCGCAGACCAGCGTGTTGTCGCGTCCGACGCAGCTGCACCACTCCGCGCGCGTCGCGTCGAACAGCAACTGGCAGTTGTAGCAGGAGACGTCGTACGAATCGCTTCGGCTCCGCGTCGCGCGCGGCTTCGGCGCGAGGATCTCCGCGAGCGGCACCTCGTCCTCGAGCGGCACGCCTTCATCCGACGGCAGCGTCACCCCTTCTTCCAGCGAAGCCAGATCGAGGTTCTGCCGATGCAACTCGTGCAGATCTTCCTGCGCCGGCAGTCCGGTCACCCCCTCGAGGTGCTTCTGTAGAAGATTGATCAGGTCGGTGATCGCCACAGGCTTCGCGATGTAGTCGTCAACGTGGAAGCGCTTGACCGCCTCGCTGCGATATTTCGTATCGGTGTAGAGGCCGGTCATCACGACCATGCGCATGTCGGCGCCGATCGGTTCTTCCTTCAGCAGCCGGCACATCTCGCGGCCGTCGAGCTTCGGCATGAACGCGTCCGAGAGAATCATGTTCGGCCGGTATTCGCGCGCGATCTCGAGGCCGTCCTGGCCGTTGTTCGCCCAGATGAAACCGTATCCGAGGTTCGTGCAGACGCGTTGCACGATGATCTGGATCTCCTCGTCGTCCTCCACCGCGAGCACGAGCGGGCGGAGCACCTGATCCTTCGGCGGATTCGGACGCATCGCGCCGTCCTGGCGGCGCGCCTCGCTGCTCTTCCGCTCGAACAGACGCGGCGGCGCCTCGATCCAGAACTTCTCTTTGTACGCAGGAGGAGCCTTGCAGAAGCAGGCCAGGCAATTCGTGCAGACCAGCGAGCGCTCTTTCGCGAGACAGCTGCACCAATCGGCGTCGATTGCGTTGAACGCCGAGCGGCAGGAGAAGCAGGTGACGCTGTATTCGTCGTTCGTCGAAATGCCGCGCGACGGAAGAATCGTTTCGTCTGCCCCGCGCGTGGTGAGCGCGGTCGTCGGCGGCTCGGACGCGGCGGGCTGCGGCGGCATCACCGTGAGCGATGCATGCGCCACCGGCGGCGCTGGCGGCTTCGGCGTCGGCACTGCTTGCGCCCGTGCTGGAGGCGGCGTTTTCTGCACGGCGGGATGTGACGGTGCGGACGGGGTCTTCCCCATGCCCCTCGGGATGGACTGCTCGGCGAGCAGATCTTCGGGCCTGCTGTACGCCACCGTGGCGATGCGCGTCAGCTCGTCGACGTCGTACGGACGTTGTGCGAACGCCGCGTAACGCACCGTTGGCGGCACCGCGTGCACCGACCGGCCGGTCAGAAGAATCGGCATCTGCGACGTCTTGTCGGAGAGCGTTTTGTAGATCTTGTCGAACTCCGGATGCTCGATGTCGAGGCAGAGCGCGCTCGGACGGAAGCGGAAAATCTCGTCGACGGCATCGACCCAGCGCTCGACCACCTGCACTTCGACGCCGCGATGCCGCAGTTTCGGAATCGTCGTTTCGACCGTGCCGCGACGCCGCTCGATGAACAGCAGGCGCGGCTTGCCGGCCGCCGCGTTCTGCGTCGTCGTGCGACGCGGCGCTGCAGGCGCGGGAGGCGCACCACCGGCGCGCTTCTTCAGCGTCGTATCGCCGTTCGCCGGGAGGCGCTTCGTGTTCAGGTTCACATTGCGGCCGGACGTCGGCTCGCGTTTGAACCAGCCGCTGATCGAGCCGAGCAACGACGACTTCGACTCCTGCTCCCCCTTCACACGCGCGGCCGGTTTGATGTTCGCGGTCGCGGCCTCGGCGGCGCGTTGCGCCGCGGCGACCCGCTCGCTCGCATCCTTTTCGAAGCGCGCACGCTCCGCGGCGAGCTGCTGTTCCGCGCGCTCGCGCTCCGCGGCCAGCTCCTGGTCTGCCGATGCGCGCATCGCCTCGCGCTCCGCTTCGAGCTGCCGGCGCAGGTCTTCCTCGGCGGCGCGGCGTTCGGCCTCGAGACGCTCGTGCAGCTCGCGGACGGTCGACTCCCGCTCCTGCGCGAGCCGCTCGTCGAGCTCCGTTTCGATGCGCAGGCGCTCGGCCTCCGCTTTGATCCGCGCCTCTTCCGCGGCCTTGCGCTCGAGTTCCAGCCGCTCGTTCGCGTCGCGATCGCGGGCCACGCGCTCCTCGAGCTCCTGCGCGATGCGAGCGCGCTCCGCTTCGAGCCTCGCGCGCGCGGCCTCGCCTTCGCGGCGCTCGTTCTCGAAACGCTCCACCTCGGCGCGCTCGTGTGCGCGCTGCGCTTCGAGCTCCTTTTCGAGCCGCTGACGTTCCTCTTCCGCTTTCAGCCGCGCTTCTTCCGCGGCGCGCTCGCGGGCCAATTGCTCTTCCAGCTCGCGTGCGATGCGCTGACGCTCTTCTTCCGCTTTGAGGCGAGCTTCCTCGGCGGCGCGGCGCTCCGCTTCGATCCGCTCCGCCTCGGCACGCTCGCGCGCAAGTTGCTCTTCGAGCTCGCGTGCAACGCGCTGACGTTCTTCCTCTGCTTTGACGCGTGCTTCTTCGGCGGCGCGACGCTCCGCTTCGATGCGTTCCGCCTCGGCACGTTCGCGCGCGAGTTGCTCTTCGAGCTCGCGTGCGACGCGCTGACGCTCTTCCTCTGCTTTGACGCGCGCTTCTTCGGCTGCGCGGCGCTCCGCTTCGATGCGCTCCGCCTCGGCACGCTCGCGCGCGAGTTGCTCTTCGAGCTCCCGCGCGACGCGCTGACGCTCTTCCTCCGCTTTGACGCGCGCTTCTTCCGCGGCGCGACG
>DASVRB010000048.1:0-3753 GCA_036388835.1 Thermoanaerobaculia bacterium
CGGGCCGGCGGTGAGCATCGCGTCGAGCGCGCTCATTCCTTCCCTCTGCTTCTGCACCGCGTAGTCGAACCAGAATGATCGAGTTTTTCTTGGCGATGGCGAGGAGGAGCAGCAGACCGATCATCGGAAAGATGTTCAGCGTCTTGCCGGTAATCAGCAGCGAAGAGGATGGTGAGCGCGCGGCGAACGTGTTGATTGCGGCGGGGTTCGCTCGAACCTACCCAGCGACATACCGCTTCGTAAGCTGTGCAGCCCCGTCATCCTGAGCGTCAGCGAAGGATCTCAGCGGCGACGGCCGTCGCATTTTGAGATCCTTCGCTAACGCTCAGGATGACGGGCTGATGGCGTTCAATGCGCCGTCACTTCTTCCCCTTCCGCTTCTTCCTCGTTGCGCTTCGGGAACATGCCGGACAGCTTCGTCTTCATGTTGTCGGCGACGACGAAGAACGCAGGGACGACCAGCAGGGACAGCGCGGGCGAGATCACCAGGCCTCCGATGATTGCGGTAGCCATCGGGCCGCGTGTTTCCGCGCCGGGGCCGAGGGCCAGGGCGGGAGGCACCGCGGCCATCAGCGTGGCGGCCGAGGTCATCATGATCGGGCGGAGGCGCACCGGGCCGGCGGTGAGCATCGCGTCGAGCGCGCTCATTCCTTCCCTCTGCTTCTGCACCGCGTAGTCGACCAGGATGATCGAGTTTTTCTTGGCGATGCCGAGGAGGAGCAGCAGACCGATCATCGAAAAGATGTTCAGCGTCTTGCCGGTGATCAGCAGCGCGAATGCGGCGCCGGCGATCGACAGCGGCAGGATCGAGAGCACGGTCACCGGATGCAGGAACGAATTGAACTGCGACGCCAGGACCATGTACGCCACCACCACGCCGAGGATCAGCGCGAGCTGCAACTGGTTCATCGACTCCTGGAACGCGACCGACGAACCGCCGAGCACCGCGCGATAACCGGGCGGCAGGTCTTTGCTGATCTGCTGGACGTAGGCGAGCGCATCGCTCTGCGACTTGCCCGGCGCCACGTTGCCGTAGATCGAGATCGCGCGCTCGCGCTCGCGGCGCGTCACTGATTGCAGCGCCGGACGCTCTTCCTCTTTCACCAGAGACGACAGCGGAACCAGCTCACCCGAAGCGGTGCGCACGCGCAGACGCGACAGATCCTCGGGACGCGTGCGCTGATTCGCCTGCAGGCGCGTGCGGATGTCGATGCGGCGGCCGCCGGTCGAGTACTTGCCGGAGCGGACGCCGCCGACCAGCGCGTTGATCGTCGTCGCCACTTCTTCGACCGACACGCCGAGGTCCGCGGCGCGGGCGCGATCAGGGACGATGCGCAGCTCCGGCATGCCGACCTGGTAATCCGTGTCGATGTCCGTCGCCAGGCCGCTCGCGGTCAGCTTCTCGCGCATCTCGATCGAGAGCTGCGTCAGCTTCTCCCAGTCCGGACCGCGCACTGAGAACTCGACCGGAAATCCGCGGCTCGCGGTGAAGCCCTGCTGCGACAGATCCTGCACCACCGCGCGGACGCCGGGGTACGAGTTGAACTCCTTGCGCAGCGCGCCCGCGAAATCCTGCTGCGTCCGTTCGCGCTCGTTCGGCGGAACCATGGTCACGAAGAGAATGCCGCTGTTCACGCTGCCGCCGCCGCCACCGAAGCCGCCGACGCTGCCGAACACGCGCACCGTCTCCGGCTGCTTCATCAGGAACTCTTCGGCGCGCTGGAAGACGCGATCCGTTTCCGAGAGATCGGCGCCGACGGCGGTTTGCAGACGGATCATCAGACGGCTCTGATCCTGCGACGGAACGAACTCGCTCGGCAGTTTCTTGAAGACGAACATCGACGAGGCGAAGATCGCCAGCGCCGCAATCAGCACCAGCCCCGGACGGCGCAGTCCGCGCGCGAGCACGCGGCTGTACGCGGCGGAGAGCTTGTCGAACGCGACGTCGACCGCGTGGCCGAGCCGCGACTGGCGATGGCCGCCGGTCTTCAGCATCTGCGCCGAGCGCGCCGGCGCGAGCGTGATCGCCTCGACGTACGACAGCAGCACCGCGACGCAGAGCGTCACGCCGAACTGCAGGAAGAACTTCCCGATGACCCCTTCCATGAAGACGACCGGAAGGAAGATCGCGCAGACGGCGAGCGTCGCCGCAAGTGCGGCGAAGCTGATCTCCATCGTTCCTTCACGCGCCGCGGAAACGCGGTCTTTCCCCATCTCGCCGTGGCGGAAGATGTTCTCGAGGACCATGATCGCGTCGTCGACGACGATGCCGACGGCGAGCGCGAGTCCGAGCAGGGTGAAGGTGTTGAGGGTGAAGCCGAAGAAGTAGATGAAGGCGACCGTGCCGAGAAGCGACATCGGGATGGCCAGGATGACGTTGAGTGTGGCGCTGAGCGAGCCGAGGAAGAGCCAGCAGATGATCGCCGTAAGGACGACCGACAGCATCAGCTCGAACTGGATCTCGTGCACCGACTCTTCGATGAACTGCGTCGAGTCGAAGTTGATGCCGAGGGCCATTCCTTCAGGGAGCGTTTTCTGGATATCGGCGATCGCCTCTTTCACGCCGCGCGCAACGGCGACCGCGTTCGAGCCGCGCTGCTTGCGGATGCCCATGCCCTGCGCCGGCTCGCCGTTGACGCGCGAGACGCGGCGGATGTCTTCGAAGCCGTCTTCGATGATGGCGACGTCGCTGAGGTAAACCGGCGAGCCCTGCACGTTCTTGACGACGAGGCGGCGGAACTCGTCGAGATCGAACGCCTCGCCGAGGACGCGCACGTTCACTTCGCGGCCCGAGGTTTCGAGACGGCCGGCCGGCAATTCGACGTGCTCGTTGCCGATCGCGCGCAGCACTTCCGACACCGTGACCCGGCGCTCGTCGAGCTTGTCGGAGTCGATCCAGATACGGATGTTGCGCTGCACCGAGCCGACCTGAATCTCGCCGACACCCGGCACGGTCTGCAGCCGCTCTTTCACGCGATAGCGCGCAAAGTCGGCCAGCATCTGCGGCGAGTACGGACCAGAGAGTCCGACCCACATGATCGGCTGGTCTTCAGGATTCGTTTTCGAAACGACCGGCGGCTCGATGTCGCGCGGCAGCAGTCGCTGCGCTTGTGCGACGCGCGTCTGCACGTCCTGCAATGCGAGGTCGACGTTGCGCGAAAGGTCGAGCTCGACCGTGATGTTGCCGCTGCCCTGCCGCGAGTTGGACGTGACGTTGCGCACGCCCTGCACCTGCATGACCGCCTCTTCGATCGGCTCGACGACGTCGTGCTCGATGACCTCCGGCGCCGCCCCTTCCCAACTCACCCCGACGTTGATGGTCGGATAGTCGACGTCGGGATACTGCGAGATGCCGACCCGCGAAGCCGCGACGCCGCCAAATACGACAGTCGCCGCCATGATCATCCAGGCGAAGACGGGGTTCTTGATGCAGATGTCGGTGATTTTCATTTGCTTTCTCGCGGGGCGTTGGTCGTCGTGCTCGGGGGCGCTTAGGCGCGGAGGCGCTTAGGCGCTTGGGTGACTTTTCGCGACAGGCGCTGTTCTTCGTGGTTTCTTCGTCTACGTTTCAATCCGCGTTGAGGTGCTGCGTCGCGGTCCGGCACCCAAGCGCCTTCGCGCCTAAGCGCCTAAGCGCCTAAGCGCCTTCATTTGGTAACCCGCACCTTCGCTCCATCGCGTAGCGCTTCGGCTCCGCGGATGACGAGCGTTTCTCCGGCGGTGAGGCCTTCTTTCACTTCGACCTGGCCGTCG
>DASVRB010000049.1:0-2147 GCA_036388835.1 Thermoanaerobaculia bacterium
CATCATCTGCGAGCGCCTCGGCGTCCCCATTTACGAACTGCAGCACGAGGACGATGCCGACACCGCGCTCGCGCACATCGCCGACGCCGATCTGCTCGTCGACGCCATCTTCGGCACCGGGCTCAATCGCGCGCCGCAGGGCGTGCATGCCGCCGTCATTCGCGGCATCGCCGAGCTTCGCATCCCGGTCGTCGCCGTTGACCTTCCGAGCGGTGCCAACGCGTCGTCTGCTGAAGTATTCGATCCGTGCGTGCAGGCCGAGGTCACCGTCGCGTTCGCGGCGCCGAAGCTGTGTCACATCTTCGAGCCTGCTGCGCGTTATTGCGGCGAAGTCATCGTCGCCGACATCTCCATTCCCGAGATCGCCATCGAGGACGAGCTCGCGACCCTCGCGCTGATCACCCGGCGCGACATCCAGCCGCACGTTGCCCCGCGGCTCGCGCCGACGCACAAAGGAACGTATGGACATGTGGCGATCGTGGCCGGTTCGTCCGGACGCAGCGGCGCCGCCGTGCTGGCCGCGCGCGGTGCCGTGCGCGGCGGGGCAGGACTCGTTTCCGTGATGACCGATCCCGAGACCGCGAAGCTCGTGCACATCGGATCGATCGAGTCGATGACCTGGTCCGGCACCGACGTGCGTGCGTTCTTCGCCAACAAATCTGCCGTCCTGATCGGCCCTGGCTTGCCTGACGACGAAGAGGCGTATGCGACCACGCGCGCGATCGTCGAGATGGTCGAATTGCCGCTGATCATCGACGCGTCCGGATTGAACGCGTTCGCCTCGCGTGCAGGCGAGCTCAATCCGCGCGGCCTCCCGCGCGTGATCACCCCGCACCCAGGCGAGCTCGCACGTCTCCTCGGCACCGACGCGCCGAGCATCAACAGCGATCGCATCGCCGCCGCGCGCGAAGCCGCGCGCATCACCAATTGCGTGGTCGTGTTGAAGGGCTACCAGTCCCTCGTCGCGGAGCCCGACGGCCACGTTTACGTCAATCCCACCGGCAATCCCGGCATGGCCAGCGGCGGCATGGGCGACGTCCTCGCCGGCCTCCTCGCCGCACTCCTCGCGCGCGACACCGATCCCCTTGACGCCGCCTGCACCGCCACGTATTTGCACGGCCTCGCCGGCGACCTCCTGCGCGACGAAATGGGCGACACCGGCCTCGCGGCAATGGACCTCGCGGAGAAGATTCCGGCGGCGATTCAGGCCGTGCGCTAGTGCGTCATTCCTTCGCGCGCGTTTCGAAGCTGGTTTCCGCGCGCTCGATGTAGGCGCGATAGCCGTTCGGATCGATGAACGAGCCTTCGCCTTTGCGCTTTTGTTCGAGGCCGAAGAACTGGCCGTGTGAGCCGAGGAAGATGTCGGGGGTGAGCGATTTCAGGAGCGCGAACGTGCGGCGGTAGTCGGCGATCGCGTCGGGGTAGAGCGGGTTGTTGCGAATGCGGTAGCCGGCGGGGACGGAGACGCTGCCGACGAAGATCACGTCGTGCTCGCCGATGGTGGTGGTCCAGGTCGTCGCGCCGGGCGTGTGGCCGGGGGTGAGGTACGCCGTCATGGTCACGCCGCCGAGGCGCACGCGCGAGCCGTGCTCGAGGATGCGATCGGCGTAGACGGGCGGAAACGGCAAATGGTTCCCGAATTGCGGGTCGTCGAGACCGCCGCGCGCGAGCAGCGGGATGTCGCGCCGGCTCGCATACAGCGTCGCGCCGGTGATGCGCTTCAGCTCCGCGAGACCACCCGCGTGATCGGTGTGCGCGTGACTGTTGAGCAGCACCTTCACATCTTCGATTTTGAAGCCGAGCTTCGCCACGTTCGCGACGATCATCGGCGCCGTCTCGACAAAGCCGCCGTCGAGGAGGATGTGCCCTTTCGGAGTGGTGATCAGGAACGCCGTGACGTCGCTCGCGCCGACGTAATAAAGGTTGCGCGCGATGCGGAACGGCTCGACCGGCTGGTTCATCTCCCGGAAGCCGGGATCGCTCTGCGCGAAGAGGGGGAGCGCGGCAATTGCGACAATGGCAAGTCTCATCAGCGCCGATCTTAGCGCCCGCGCAAACGCGGAGATGTACCAGACTGGTCTCGTTTGGAGTGCGGCGACGCCAGTCGCCGCGTTCACTCCGAACCGCAGAAAAAGCGGCGACTGGCG
>DASVRB010000050.1:0-3335 GCA_036388835.1 Thermoanaerobaculia bacterium
CCCCCCCCCCACTCCAAAGTAGACTTTGCGGTCATGCAGTTCATCTGTCACAGCGAAGCGGATTCGGAGCGCGCGGGACGCGAGATCGCGCGCACGCTTTCACCCGATGCGGTCGTGCATCTCATCGGCGATCTCGGCGCGGGGAAGACGTTTCTCGCGCGAGCCATCGCCTCGGAGCTCGGCGCCCGCGCGGAAGACGTGGCCTCGCCTTCGTTCGCGATCGTGCACGAATACCCGCGCCGCGGCGCCGCACCGATCATTCACATCGATGGCTATCGTCTTTCGGAGAATCGCCGCGAGTGGCTGGAGATCGGGATCCCGGAGCTGCTCTCCGGCCCCGGCGTGAAGCTGATCGAGTGGCCGAAAGAAGCGTTCCGCGAGTTCGAGGACGCACACCTCGACGTGACGATCATGGTGCGCGACGACGGCGCGCGCGAGATCACGGTCGGCTAGGGAACCGCTGCCGCAACACGTCCTCGGCCTTTTCGATCGTGGCGAGGAGCTCGTCCTCGTAGTCGCGGCGGTACGGCAGCTCGATCTCGCCGTGCGCCGCCTCCTGCGCGGCGTCGACCTGATCGTCGAACTCCTCGGCGGCGCCGGCGGGAAATGCTTTCGCGAGTTTCACGAGCTCGCTGAGGTCGAGCTCGGCCCTCGCCTCTTCCGGCAGAACCGCGAGCTCAGACAGAAGGTCGGAGAGGTCGGCAACGAGAGAGATCGCGAACGCGTGATCGCCGTCGCTCGGCGCATCGACCGCAACGGTGTCGATCCAGTCGCGAAACTCCGCGAACGGGAGCTCGCCGCTCGCCCACGCGATCGCCTTCTCGAGTATGGCGCCGTGCGTCTCCACGTGGGCGCGATCGAGATAGCGCTGCATGTTCGTGGCGTCGTCGCCCGATGCCCAGCCGATGCGGCAATCGCCCGCATGGCAGTTGCGGCTGATGAGATACAGCTCGCCGGCAGTCGGGTTTGCGCAGGGCCAGCTCTCATGACGAATCGTCTGGCCGGTGCGCAGATCGCCGCGCACGACCTTTTCGACGATGAACGCTCCCGACACAGTCCACCGCGCATACCCGACCGCGACGCTCTTGTCGAAGAACCAGACCCCGCGCGGCGTCACGGTGATGCAGCAGGCATACGCCGGCGCCGCCACAACGAGCGAGAGCAACAGAAGCATCAGTCGCATGACAGCAAGATAGGTCCTCACGTGCGACTCGATGTGGCCGATGCGTCACATCGTTCCTTGTGGAGCAGGAGACCAAGGTCAACGCGTCGATTGCCGTTGTGCGAATGCGAGCTTGTCCGGATTGACGATGCTGTTCAGCTCCACGATGCGATCGCCGTCGAAGGTGAACGTGACGATGCTGGTGATCGCGTCGCCGGTGCGCGCGAGCAATGCAGGCGCGCCGTTAACCTCTTCAATCGTGATGGCGAGGCCGGTCGTGTACTTGGCGGTGAGGCCGAAGAAGAAGCGCGACACGATGTCGAATCCGATCATCGGCGCTTTTGCCGCGAACGCCTTTCCGCCGCCGTCGCCGCGCGCCACGACGTCGCTCGAGAGCACGTTGCGCAGCGCGTCGACGTTGCCTCCCGCGAGCGCGGCCATGAAGCTCTCGATGAGGCGCCGCTGCTCGTCGAGCGGAGGCGTGAAGCGGCGCTTCTCCGCCGCCACCCGCTCTTTCGCGCGATGCAGGATCTGCCGCGACGACGCGGGCGAGATGTCGAGCAGCTCCGCGATCTCGTTGTGATCGTGATCGAGCACTTCGTACAACAGCAGCACCGCGCGCTCCTGCGGCGCGAGGCGCTCCAGCGTCCGCAGCAGCGCCATCTCGATCTGCTCGTCGCGCGTGGCCCGCGCATACGGATCGCCGTCGATGCCGGTCAGCACCGGCTCCGGCAGCCACGGCCCGATGTACTCCTCGCGCTGTTTCTGCGCTGATTTCAGGCGATCGAGCGCGAGGCGTGTAAGGATCGTGACGAGGAACGCCTTCACGTCGCGCACGACCTCGCGCTCTGACGAGGCGTACCGCACGTACGCATCCTGAACCAGATCTTCCGCATCGGCCGCGCTGCCGGTCATCCGGTACGCGATCGAGAAAAGGAGCGCGCGGTACGCCTCGAACTCGTTCGTCACACAACCTCCGCCTTCGGCCAGCGATAGTGCACTCCGCGTGACTCGAGCTTCAAGGAGAGCGCGGTGTAGCGGCACACCATCTCCTTCACCCACGCGCCGGCGCGGCCGGTCACCGCGAGCTCGCGCGGGGTGTCGTCGGCACTGACCATTTGATAGATGCCGTCGTGGCGTCCGAGGGAAATGCAGCGTCCCGCGAATGCGAAACGGAACGGCTCCTTCGTCGCGCCGGCCAGCAGATCCGCCACATACGCGCCCATCGGCAACGCGGTCGCACACGACATGCGCAGGTGCCCGCGGGCCGCCGCATCGCCGATCGCGAGGATCGAGGGATCGGACGAGCGAAGCTGTTCGTCGACGATGATCTGGCCGCGCTCGTTCACGCGCAGCCCCGCCGCACGTGCGATGTCGGACAGGCGAAACGCTCCGCACCACAGGACCGCACCGGCATACAGGTGCTCTCCGGTATCGAGCATCACTCCCTCTTCACTGACCGACGTCACCTTCGTCTCTTCGAGCAGCGTGACGTTGTGCTTTTCCATCCATTCGCGCAGATGCCGCTGCGCACGTGCGCCGAGGTCGTCGCCCAGCTTGCCGCTGTGCACGAGCGTCACGTCGACGTGCGGATGCCGCTCCGCGATCTCCGACGCGATCTCGATGCCGGTCAATCCGCCGCCGACCACCGCGACATGTTTCGCCTCGCGCACCTTGCCGCGCGCGGCGATCGGATTCGCCACGCTCACCGCGTGTTCGGGAGTCACGCTCTCGCTGCCGAGCGCGTACACGAGCTGGTCGTACGCGAGCTCGCCGTCGGTCGTCTGCACGATCTTGCGCTCGCGATCGATCGCGGTGACGCGCGCCTGCACGAAGTGGATCGGCAGCCCGCGGAAGAGCCGCGAATACGCGATCGGCGCGACGTCGTCACCCGCCACCACCTGATGCAGCCGGATGCGCTCCACCAGCGCCGCGCGGGCGTCGACCAGCGTCACCGCGATCCCACGTCTGGCCAGCCGCAACGCCGCCAGCGCACCACCGTAACCGCCGCCGAGAATGAGAATTTTGTCGTCCATGAATCACCTCCGTGAATCAAGACGAGGCAGGAACGCAAAGTGTGACAGGTGACTTTGGAGTGCGGCGACGCCAGTCGCCGCTTTCACTCTGCTGCGACGCGCGGCAGTTCCCGCCACGAGGAGTGAAAGCGGCGACT
>DASVRB010000051.1:0-5235 GCA_036388835.1 Thermoanaerobaculia bacterium
GGTGGAGGACAGGCAATCCTGCCTGTCCTCGCGTGCATCAGGCAAAAGATGGACAGGCGTGATCGCCTGTCCTCCACCGGGTTACTGGGCCATTTCCATGACCGTCGTTTCGCGCAAGAAACGAGTGGAGGACAGGCAATCCTGCCTGTCCCCCGCGTTCGTCAGGCAAAAGAGGACAGGCGTGATCGCCTGTCCTCCACCGGGTGCTGCGCCATTCCATGACCGTCGTTTCACGCAGGAATGAGTGGAGGACAGGCAATCCTGCCTGTCCTGCCGTTCATCAGGCAAAAGATGGACAGGCGGGATCGCCTGTCCTCCACCCGCTTACTGCGCCATTTCCATCACCGCGTTCATCACCAGCGCGTACAGGCCGCTGGTGTTCATCCGCCACATTGGGTTGGTCGACATCAGAATGACGTGACCCTTGCCGCGCGGTGCGTCGATGATGGCAGGTTTGCCGGACAGCTCGTCGGCCCCTTCGAGCATTCCGGAGAGCAGGAGGTCCTTCTCCGCAAACGAGACCACGACTTTCGGACGGTCTTCGGCGCGCGGCATGTAGGCCTCGAAGTTCCACGGTGCGTCCTCGGGCGGGAGGAAGCCGGCTTCGCCGGGGCCGGGCTTCGTGCGCTCCGGCGTCTCCACGTATGGGCGGCCCTGCGGTACGTCCGGATCGTCCTTGCCGCCGCGGCCGGTGGGGCGTTGCTCCGCGGGAGGTGCGTCGTCGCGGACGCCGACGCGGAAGAGCGGACCGCCGGCGAAATAGAGCGGCAGCGTCGCGTCGTAGCCGCGCGCGATCGGATGCTTTTCGTCGGTGACCGTCCCCTGCACGATGGTGCCGGGCGCGCGGAGTTTCGTCGTCGGCACGACGCGCACGTAGCGGGCGAGGCCATATTCGACCGCGAATACCGAGGTGTCGCGCGCGGTGATGAGGAGGCCGCCGTCTTCGACGAAACGCGTCAGGTTCTGCACGCCCTGCAGCCCGAGGCCGGGGCGCATGTCGTCCGTTTCATCGACGCCGAGATTGGGCGTGAGCTCGGTCTTCTTCCACGGCAGCGGCGCGCCGGCGGGATAGCCGTTCACGATGTCCTGCGACGTCGAGCCGCGGCCGACCGGCGGAAAGAGGATCACGTCGTACTGCTCGCGCAGGTTCGTGATGCGCGCGGCGTCCTGCGTGGAGATGTAGTCGTACGGCACCTTCATCGACTCGAGCGCGAGGCGCCACCATCCCTCGTCCTGCGTCGAGATCCAGGTGTGCATCAGCGCGATGCGTGGGGCGCGCAGCTCGCGCGTTTTCACACTCGGCATCGCGCCAATCGGCGTCGCGTTCAGGTGCAGGTTCGCGCGCGCGTCGAGCGTCTCGACGTCATCGACCAGCAGCGTGCCGGCCGGGAAAGTCTCCTTGCGCACCTTGAATTCTTCGTCGGCGATGACGATGCGCGCGTTCGGCGCGGCCCAGCGCAGTCGCGCCAGCGCGGTCTCGCCGTGGTTCGCGATGGCCATCGTGGTGGTCGTCGTTTTGCGCGCCGGCGCGACCTCGGTTCGGAACCAGGGGCGCATCTTCACCTTCAGCACCTCGGGATTCGCGACTCGCCGCGTCTCCACGTTGTTGAGGTAGCCGAGCGTCCAGCCGGTGTCGTCGTAGACCTTCTCCTCGCCGCGGACGAACTGCACGTCGAGCAGCGTGTCGGCGAGGCGCGAGTACGGCTGATCCATCCGCACGATGTACGAGCCTTTCGCGAACTTCACCGGCTCGGGCTCCGCGTCCGCCTTCGTCGGCGGCCAGTTCGTCGTCATGGTGAAGGCCTCGTCGGCCTGATGAATCTCGATGCCGTGGCGCTGCAGGAGCGTCAGCACCTCGTGCAGTTGCGACTGCCGTTTCTGCGCGCCGTCGAGCACCCATGCGGCCGGCCCTTCATTCGTCGGCTTGGCGATGGCGCGTTTGCTCATCGTCCAGTAGCGCTCGAGGAACCGCTCGCGATTCGCGGCCATGTCATTGAGCGCGAGCAGCACGCCCGACTGCTGATAGTTGATGTTGTTGCGGAACGACCACTGCACTTCGGGAAGCGCCGGGTTCTGCCGGAACCAGGCGCGCTCGCTGGCGGCGCGCACGATGCGTTTCTCACTCGTCGGCCAGCGATTGCCGAACGTTTCGTAGAAGCGCGCCACGGTGTTGCGGCCGGCGCCGACCCAGAAGAGATAGTTCGGCGCCCAGCCGTCCCAGAAGCCGTGCAGCCAGACGCCCGGCATGCCGCGGCGCGTCAGCTCGTCCATCTCGTGAAAACCCATGCGATGCCATTCGTCGATCATCAGCGGATCGAGCGCCGGATTGAACGGGCCGGTGCCGGTGGAGATGTAGAGGAACGGCACCGACTCGTGCAGGTCGTGCATGACCTGCGGGCGGAAGTGGTTGTACGCGCGCACGGCGTTGTTGCTGAGCGCGAGCGACATCCCGATCTGGTCGCGGTTGTTGTCGTGCGCGACGTATTTGCCCCAGTAGACGAGCGGCGGCGTCGGCACGTCGGGATTGGCCTGCCGGTAGCGCCAGAGATCGACCTGCCGATTGCGGCCGTCGACCTCGAGCACCGGCGTGATGAGCGTGATGACGTTGTCGCGGATCGAGCGGATGAACGGCGTCTCTTCGACGGTCAGTCGATACGCCAGCTCCATCAGCATTTCGGGGCTGCCGGTCTCCGGCGAATGGATCGCGCCGGTGAGGTAGTACATCGGCTTCCCCTCGCTGATGAGCGTGCGCGCCTCGTCGTCGCTGATGCTGCGCGGATCGCCGAGGCGGCGGGTGATGTCGCGATAGCGGTCGAGTGCGGCGATGCTCTCCTCATTTGCGATCGCCACCACGATGAACTCGCGGCCCTCTTCCGTGCGGCCGAGGGAGAAAACCTTCACCCGAGGTGAGGCCGCCTCCAGCGCGCGCATGTAGCGGTACACATCCTCCGCGTACGTCAGCTTCCCTTCCGCGCCGGCGATGTAGCCGTGGAACTTCAGCGGTGACGGAACGCTGTCGGAGGCGGGGAGGTGATCGACCAGCTCCGTCAGAAAACGCGGCTCGGTGGTCTGCCTGCGGATCTCCGCGGTGTAGGCCGCGTCGTCGGGCTGCTGGGCGAAAGAGTTGGTGGCGAGAAGGAGAGTCAGTGCGAGCGCAAAACGCATCGAAAAAGGTTATCAGTTGGCGGAGCGTTCGCGTCGCGCGCGTCGCCGCACTTACCGCGCGCAGACGCCGTTACGGATGATGTCCGCGATCTCCTTCACCACGTCATTCGAGTTCTTTCCGAACGGCTCGTGCACGCCGAACAGAATCTCGAGCGAAAAGTAGTTGAAGAAGAGCCGCGTGGTCAGGAGCAGCGCGGACGTTGGCGAGACTCCGGGGCGGAGGCGCGCGGAGACGTCGGCGGCGGCGCCCTGCTGTTCGAAGTAGCGCGCGAAACGCTCGGCCATCGACTGATAGAGCTTCTGAATGTGCGTTCCCTCGAACTCGATCACGTCGACGTAAATCATGGCGAGATAGGCGCGGAACTGGCGCACGCTGTCGCGCGCAGCGAAGCCGAGCTGCTCGATGTTGTCGGGAAAATGTTCGCTGCCGTAGAGCACGCGCGTGAATGGGAACCGCTGCGTGTCGACCAGCTCCATGTACTCGTCGATGAGCGCGCGGAAGATCGCTTCCTTGTCGGGGAAGTGGTGGTAGACGTTGCCGGTGGACACGCTCGCGCGATCTGCGATCTCTCGCATCGTGGTTGCGCGATAGCCCTGATGCGAGAACAGATTGAGCGCCGCATCGAGGACCACCCGGCGGCTTCGCTCGGACTTTTCCTCACGCTGCATTGGGGACGGGCGAGAGTGCCGCATTCGCCGCGCGCGGTCAACGGCCGTCGCAGTTTGTTTCGGCGTGGCACGCTTGCGGCGCCGCGAACTAAACTCCCGCCCCCGTGACCGACTCCCCGTACGCGCCGCTCCGGATTCCCGACTTTCGCAAGCTGCTGATGGCGAACGGTGCGCTGACGCTTTCGCGCGAGGCGCAGATCGTGGTCATCGGGTGGCAGGTGTTCCAGTTGACGCGCGATCCGCTCACGCTCGGGCTGGTGGGGCTGGCGGAAGCGCTGCCGTTCATCGCGGTGGCGTTGTACGCGGGGCACATGGCCGATCGCGTGGAGCGGCGCGCGCTGGCGATCGCCGGGACGTTCGGGCTCGTGTTGTCGGCGATCGTGCTGCTCGTGCTGACGCTGACCCCCGGCGCGATCACGGCCGGGCGGGTGTGGCCGGTGTATGTGGTGGTGGCGCTCAGTGCGACCGCGCGCAGTTTCACGCGGCCCGCATTTTTCGCATTGACGGCGGAGGTCGTGCCGCGCGAGCTCTACCCGCGCGCGATCGCGTGGCGCACGTCGTCGTGGCACCTCGCGGCGGTGGTCGGGCCGGCGGCCGGCGGGCTGTTGTACGGGTTCGCAGGACCGGCGGCCGCATACGGCGCGGTGATCGTCGGGATGTCGCTGTCGCTGGCGGTGCTGACCGCGGTCTCGCATCGCGCGAAACCGGCCGCGCCGGTGGAGGATGTGCCGCTCTCGCAGAGTCTCGCCAGCGGCATCAGGTTCGTCTGGAGCGAGCCGCTGCTCCTCGGCGCGATGACGCTCGATCTGTTCGCGGTGCTGTTCGGCGGTGCGGTCGCGCTGCTTCCGGCATTCGCGAAGTTGCTGGAAGCCGGTCCGGAAGGCCTCGGTCTGCTGCGCGCCGCGCCGGCCATCGGCTCGATCGCGACCGGGATGTGGATCGCCCACCGCCCGCCGATGCGGCACGCCGGCTTTGCGCTCTTCTCCTCCGTGGCCGCGTTCGGCGGCTGCATGATTCTTTTCGCCGTCTCGCGCTCGTTCTGGCTTTCGTTCGCGGTGCTGGTGGCGAGCGGCGTCTTCGACAACGTGAGCGTGCTGATCCGCTCGACCCTCCTGCAGACGCGCACCCCCGAGCACCTCCTCGGCCGGGTGTCAGCGGTAAACCAGATCTTCATCGGCTCCTCGAACGAGATCGGCGCGTTCGAATCAGGCGTGGCCGCGCGTCTACTGGGAGTAGTGCCGTCAGTCGTTTTCGGCGGCGCGATGACACTGGTGGTCGTCGCGATCGTGGTCTGGCGCGTCCCGAACCTCAGGCGTTTGAAGACTCTCTGATGTGGAGTGCGGCGACGCCAGTCGCCGCTTTCACTCCGAGCGCGGCAGCGAGCCAAAGCGGCGACTGGCG